>JACQMZ010000054.1 GCA_016203345.1 Candidatus Woesearchaeota archaeon
CATTCAAGGATTTTGTATGAATTGTTGCACATTCCCCGTCGCTTGCGACGACTGGGTGTACGAGATGTGTTTCGTCAGAGGGAATGTGCAACATTAAAAAACCCAACTATTTTCTATAATACCCCGACCCTTGGGGCGATTGGGATTTTTATTTTTGCCGAATGAGCATGCAGTGCGAATTCGCAAAATTCTTGAGATACATTTTTATATACTGTTATCGTGAGTACTACAAAATGGTCATTCTCTTTGACCGGTTCAACCTCCCAAAGGATTCTTTTGAAATAATTTTTGCCACCATGCAACAACGCATAGTCGCCAAAGAACTCATCAAGTACATGATATCAAACAAAAGTGAAATATCCAAAACCGCCATGAGCATTTTTGCCACCAAACTCCACGACGGACAATACGAGTGCGTGCTCGACGAACCGCCCTACAAAGGCAAAACAGTGAAGCTCAGCTACAACAAACGCCAATTCTACGACCGCATTCTCACACCAATGAAGGCAATGGGATTGATCGACTACGACCTGTACAAGAAAACATACCGGCTTTCCGTCAAATTCTCCAATGATCTGCTGGAGATAGGAATCATGTGGAAAAATGAACTAAAAAAAATGGGCGCAACTATGTGATGGCAGTGCGCAATTAATTCTTTCTCAAGGCAAAGTACGCGCCGCCATGGTTTTTCTGCGTACGAATGTCATAGCCACTGACACATCCGTCTGCAGGCTGCACGACGATTCGCGATGTGCGCTGATAGATGGATTTGCCTGCTTCTTCACGGGCGTGTAAAAGTGACGCAGTGTTAGTCATGGACAATCTTTCATCCCCGACAGTTACACCTTCAATTGAAACGACACCGGTTGTGCCTACTTTGTGTGCAGCAATCAAAAGTGCACCATATCCTCCATGCTGGGGTTTGTAATACCATCCAATTGTACCGGGCTCTGCGGTGAAAAGTTCAGGACAGTTCCCCCGCGGTTCCACAAACGCTGCAGTGTCAGTCACAAGAGCCATGCTGTTTCTCCTGATGCCTTCAACATACGCAATAGGTTTGCCCACCAGCCGTTCTGCCACAACAGCAGGGTCATCTTCGAACGGGTTGGATGAGGAAACCTTCGAATTCTGAGAGTCGTACGCGACTTGCAACACACGCCGCAAGAAGGGTTTTGCGTCCTGGAATTTGCCAGACCGCATTAATTCCTGCACTTCAGCGATATCAATTCCCTTTGGCACGATCTGTTTCAGAAATGTAAACATTTCAGTACCCCATGCTTCTCGCAGTCGCTCACTCACTTTGCTTTCTAAAGATCCCTTGGTCATGGTATTTCCTCCTGTTTCGTGTGAATCGTCATGGTTTTGCGGAAGTGCGGCGTGCGGTCAAACAAGCCGTACAACGCGCCTTCTTTCAGCAGTTGCATATAAACCTCCCTCTTCTCTGCATTAGTCTCACCATCCCTCAACACTGCGTACGCTCGGAGTGCTTCTTCTGGCGACTCTTTCATCAATGACCAAAATTTCTCAGCTTCTGCATTGTATACCTGAGCACGAGCCCACGTATTCCAATCCAGCGCAACTTCTGCACGCCGAATCCGATCGCGCTGTTGAACAAACTTTTCCCAGTCTATCTCGCCCGATGTGCCTGACTTCACACGAATCTTACCAAGATAGATACCAATGTCGCTCTGAGGCCTTGACAAACGTTCAACACTCTGAATTTCCTTGGGCAACAGTTCAGCGAGACCAGGAGCCAATCCATTGCCTGTTTCAAGCGCCTGTGAATTTCTTGCCGAAATTGCCGGGCCGTAGTCCTCCAACAATTCAAGAACACCTGTTTCCATGCCCTTTTCTCCAAACTTCAAAAACAACCGTTCAAAGAGGGGACGATACGCTGTCACGTGCGTGCCCTGTTGTGCAGTGAGCAAAAATTCCCAAAAGTGCAACGGCTCCCTGCCCGTATTCGCCAGGTAGGACTGCCCTGCTTCGCGCAACAAGCGCTGATCAGAAATTATTTCATCCAAGCCGTCAGTGGGAGCAAGCTGAAGAACAATCTTGTTGATGATGCGCGCGTTCGTCGCGCACACTAAGGACACGTACGCTTCTCCAGAAGCCCGCCATTTCGGCACTTGTATTCCCGGAAGGTCAAGCATCAAGTCAATAAACCCTGCCAGCCCATTCTCTTGAACACTATCGGAAAACCCAGAAATACGATTATCCCAGTAGCGGGCAACACCCCACACCGTACACTTTTCATGATATTTCAACTGGTCAAAGCAGCGCACGAGAATCCCGGCAATCCCCCGTGCCTGTTCATCATACGACCCTTCCTGGTCCATGCCGTTCGTAACAACGCCGTCCTGCTCCATATCTTTTACGACCCCCGCAGAATTTTTTCCAGTCTCACGAAAAAGTCGTCTGAAAATGGCTCCTCAGAATCATTTCCTGGCAACTCCTTAGGGCGAAAGCCAGTATCAATTTTGTAAAACCCATCACAATGAATTCCTGATGGACGCTGTCCACAATCAACATTTCTGTCTGGGTGATTGCTGACAGTGTGCACTTTGTAGTCAGGACTTAATTGGAACGCCGGACGCACGTTTCCGTACGACGGTGATTCGCGCTTTCGTGCCAACACAACATGAGCTTCAAACTCCTGCGGACGCTTGTCAGGATCTATGACAGTAAATTTGTCAGACGCATACGCGCCTGTCACTTCATGATCAACTTCAAACCCTACCTGCTCAATGTCTTCGAGGAACTGCGGCACGCAATCAGGATGAACCTTGTGGGACGGGTTGCTGATCAGCACATATCCTCCTGGTCTTAACACCCGGCACACTTCTGAAAAAAACCTATAAGAATCTGCGCTGTCCAAAAAGTACAACAAGCACGACGCGACCGCAACATCAATGCTCTTGTCATCCACACGAAACGTTTTCGCGTAGTTCTTGCGCGGGTCAAACACCACATCCTTCGTGTCCTCCAATGCAACCAGACGCGTCAAATCAGTTGCCGAACCCAAGTAATTCGTTCCTGCGCTCGCCTTGTCCACGCCAGCAACGCCAAACTGCATCTGAAAACGATTCACGTCAACATTCAGCGTCGGCCTTTTTAATAAACGGTTCATAACCAGCGGACCACAGCCCAGGTCAATAACCTGGCGAAACGCGAACTCAGGATCCACTTTATTCATCTTATTTTCCAAATTGTCAATCAGCTGCGCACACAAGCGTCCATTGTTCGCAGAAAAGCCACCTTCCCACTCCCTATTGTAATTGTCAGCCAACAAATATGCGGTGTTGTACGCCATCATGCTGTTCACAAACCCCTGAGTCCCTGCCCCCTGCAGTCGAGAAAAAATCAATGACACGACTGCGTATGAATTCAACCCAAGAAAGTGCTTGATAGGCAGAAAATCCTCGGGCCTTTTCCTTGTTGCAAGATAATTATTCATGTCCTGCATGCTTAAATCAGCGCCATACAGCAGCCGCTCATTCACGCTTTGCTTGTCCACCCGAAACGTCCGCCTGCCCACATCAATCGTCCCTGGCACAAAGGGAGACAACACCTGCACAGTCTTCCGCTGGCCTGATCTCACTGCCCGATGAATGAATTGCACCCGTGTTGAAGGAACAGTTGTGGGCTCTGCCTCAATAATCACGTCCAGCTCCTGAATGTTATGCCCTTCCCGCAGAACACCATACGACGTAACAAATCCTCTGATGTCAGGATTGGTAACAAACGTCAGGATTTTCTTGTCTCGCCCTGCAAGCTCGAGAATTTCGTAATATTCGACACCCAATGCTTCGCGCATACCACGAGACAATTGCGACCTGAACCGCAAGTCCTGGCTCAGAAAATGCTTCTCTTCCAACATCCTCCTTTCCTGTGAAGTCAACCGAATTTCCCGCTGAGTCACTCCATCCTCACTGGTGATTGCCAGCACGCCAAACCTGTCCAATCGCGCTGCCAATTCCTCAGTCACCAAGTGCGTATATTCAGAAACAATGCCAAACTTCGCGTGCGCTGGCAGAGATTCCACAATCCTTTCAATCTCTTCAAATCGAGACTGACGGGAACATTCCACCAGCGTGCGAAGCGAAGGCTGATTTGCAAACAACTGACGCACCTTTGTAATCAGCGGACCTGTCGCGCGCTCGTCCCGCGTCAAGTTCTCCGGCAACAGCTTCCGCGGGTTGAGGTTCAAATAATTCAACAGCAAGTACTTTTCTCCGCCCTCAAATCTTTCGTCATTCAACAACGCAGACTGAATTGCTATCTCCTCTGGCGACAATGAATGCGGAACCTCATGCTCTTCAGGCGACGGAACAAGCGGGTCTACGTTCTGCAAGCGATAAATAGGATGAGTGGCATACTGGTCAATAAACGCACGCGATTTTGCCATGTCTTTTTTCACCAGCACCCTGAAATCCTCAGGATTGCTGACAAAACCCAAAACTGCCGCGGCATATGACAAATCTTCCGGCTTGTTGCTAATGCCTGTCCCAGACAACAACGCACACCAGTGCGCATTCTTCAACAACAGCGCAAGCGCATCCGCCTTCTTGCCAGAGGCATGAACAATATTGTGAAACTCGTCAAGAATCGCATAATACTTCCTGTCAGTCGTGAAAACATCTGCGGCAAGAACTGCGTGAATCGGGTCAACTTCCACTTTGGACTCTTCCAGAACAATCCGTTCCACCAAATGGTACCAGTTTATGCGTCTCTGGGAAATTCGTTCTCGGAGCGCGTTGACACGAGACTGGCCAACGAGCGGAACCAATCGGGCATATGCCGCATCAATCGTAGGATACTGCAACAAGTATTGCGACACGCGAGCAGGATCCACCGACTCAGACAATGAGCTTTTCCTGTACATCATGTCAGTACTCACAATAACAAAGTCAGTTGTGGGAGCACGCGCCATCTCGATAGCCTCCTCGCGGTTGTCACACGTAATCACTACCGGCTGAGCATGAGGAATCGCACGCTCAATCTCCCGCAACCAGTTTGGAATAATGTAGCCAGGACAAGAAACAAGCGTTTTCACCTCAGGGCACTCCTCCCGGATGGGCACAAGCGCGCTCAATGCCGCAATAGTCTTGCGAGAGCCTGGCGCGCTTAAGTCCATCACCTTCCTTTTCGTGGCGATCGCAATTCCCACTCGCTTCTGCTCAAATGAAGGAATCGGAATCTCCAGCCGCTTCACCCACGCAGATGCATTCGCATGAGCCAAATACTGGTGCCACGGCTCTGACTGTTCAACACCGGCGACCACTTCTTTCCAGTACTCCACCTGACACGCAAACGCGCGGGAAGGCACAACACCCAGCCGTGCCACAATCCTCCTCACTCTTGCTTCAAGATTGTCCATGTTCACGTGAACGCGCCAAAAAGTAATCCCTGTTCACTCCCACGTAAAACTGCAGAATCTTGATGAAATGACCACTGCTCTGCTTCAGAGGAATGTCATCATTGTACAAGTGCACGAACACCTGCTGCCGCACGTCTGCAGGAACAGTATCATACAACAACCTCGCTAAGGCAGTATACTCGTTCCTTGTGCCTAAAGACGCAATCTTCTTCTGGTCTGCAGGCAAACCATCGAAAGTCTGTTTCATCAGCGGGTCATATTTGTCCCACCGCGCTAACAAGTGCGACACTGGCAGAACATACTCCACTTCAGATCCTGTGGAATCACGAAGCCGTTCGTCGGAAGTCGTGCTCAGGGATGCATATTTTTTCGTTTGGTGCGCAGTGCGCAACTGTCCCAGCATCCACAAGCCGCGAATCATGAACTTGTACTCTCCAAGAGAATGTGTGCGCTTCACCAACACCCGTTCAGCCAATCTTCGTACGCCCTCAAAAGTCCTCTCGTCCAAAGGAACGTCATCAACAGGCGTAAATGCAGACACCACGTCTTGCTTCACGACAGGGTCATTTTCAAGAAATTCGGCTGCCTTCACGAACGCCACCCACTTTGCAGTCGTATCAAGCACATTGCTTCTGACCGCTTCAGCCGCACGCACGTACTTGTTGATAATCAAGTCACGGATGCTTACCAACAAATTATCCACTTTGTGTCTTGTGGTATTATTCGACTTGAACCACTCATAAACAGGACGGGCATTATTGCGATTTACCACGTACGCATCACTGCCTTCTGCATGCCCTGACATGTACGCCATAAAACCGGCGGCCATTAGTGTGACCTCTGGTTGCATCAACAGCTCGTTGACGTATTCGCGCCTGAAACCCACAATCCTATCCTTGTGCCGCTTGACAAACTGCTCAGGAGTTTCTGCCCGCACATCGAGACCACGTGCTTTCACTCTGGCAGCAATACCAGGCAGGCAATGCTCCACTTCCTCTGCCGTGAGAGTGCGGACGCTTTCGGAAGCGTCACATTCTGCATCAAAGGCTGCATAACTAAAATACGGCGCACGTTGCGTGAGGTACTCAAGCAATGAAGGATCAAACCTGTTCAATGGCTTATCCCTGCGACCGTGTGGTGGCTGCTTGTTTCCTCCGTTACCGCGCCTGACGGTCTGTGTCTGCACTGGCACTCCCTCTCCTGCAATGGCTTTCAGCAACGGATCAAGGGAGTCGTGAAGATTATCAAAAGCAAAGCGGCCATCGTCATCCTGCTTGTACATCATGCGCCCATCTATGCACAACGTGTGATAAGAAATTCTGCGCGAAGGATCAAAAATGTTCACGATATACACCCCTCTGTGGACAGTACTATCTGCAGATGACAGAACATCAAACACTTGCGTCCTGAATCGCTCAACATCCTCAGGGGTGTGGCGCGCTCCAGGCGCTGTTGCGCCGCTAAGCGTCAACTCGATTACTCTTTCAATTGGTAAATCCTTTTCTTCCGAAATTCTCCTAGCCATTTTCTTTTCCTCCGAACAGTTCAAATTGAATAGATATTCCGAGTCTTCCAATGTCTGCGTCCTGCACTGCACGTGAAATATCGGCAGGAATATGCTCGGCACTTGTCATAACGTGCTGTTCAGTGTATGTACGTTTGTCGTACGCAATCTTGAACGCAACATAGCCATCCAATACCGCGGGCTCGATGCGCGAACCGCGATGCCTTAACGCGTAAGCCGCACACTGCGCGACTTCCTTGCACACAGGATGATTTGTGTCAGGCGCACACACAGGAATAAGAACAGTAACAACATAACAGTCTGAGCCTGCCTCAGACACCAAGCAGCCCACAAGCGCCGCAGTCAAACGCTCTGGAACATCCACACGATGAGCATATTCCTGGTCGCGCACGCTGAGTTCGTCCAGCAACGGAAGCGCAGAATCTGCCTGTTCCTTCTGGACACTCAATTTCTCCTCTACCAACTCCAACTGCCTTTTCAATCCTTCAATTGGCTCTGTCTCACGCTCAGGGAAGCACTGCGCGAGTGCCACTCTTGACTGCAGACGCTCCTTTGCCGCGAGATAAATTTTTGCCTCCAGAGACGCTTCATCCGCAAGAGCACACAGGCGATCCTTAATGTCATCAACATCAGAAGTGACAATGCCAAGTTCATGCAATGTCGTCCAGTTGTCACCAGTGATCACATACTCATGCCGCGCATACAATCCGCGCGACTGCTCGACAGATATCCCGTCGGGAAAAAGGCGATCGTATGTTGCAAGCAGAGTTGTCCATGCATCAGAATTGCATTCGCGAACAGCATCACCGACTATGCCAGACAGCACGCCATTCGCGCCTTCACGCTGTCGACGGGCAACTCCGGCAATCAATGCGCTTGTTTCCACAGCAACAGGTGACAGAGTTTCGCCAGTGCGCTGAGCGCGCTTAAGCTGATGCTCAAGCACACTTACCTTGTCGAGCAGAGTCAAGATTTCTGTTTCATACGCTGACAGTTGTGCTTGTAGACTTCCCTGCGTTGCCACGAGCGATGCAGACTGAACACGCAACTCCCTGTTTTCTCCCTGAAGTTCACCGATCCTGCGCTGATACCTTTCGACGTGCGAGTTTGCCTTCAACAATTCAACAAGTCTGGCATCAAGCGTTCTGACGCTCTCGTACGCTTCACGCAACAATTGCTGATAGTCTTTTATTTCTGTCTGCAAGTTGGAAATAGTTGACTCGTGTTCGCCAACCGCCCGTCTTAGGTTTCGAATGTCTGCAAAGTATTGCGTCGCGCACTGCTTTTCTCCAGTTAGTCTTTTGGTAAGCACCTCGATCCGGCCAGTGAGTCCTCGAACATCAGTGTCGAGTGAGTGTATGGTTCGCCGCTGTTCTTGAACTCGCTGTTCATCAGAGTAGAGCACTAGCTGCACCGGCGTTATCCTGGCAGGATTTGCTTGCTTTGTCTGCAATTGCTGCAGTTGCCTTTCGAGCAGGGCATAATTCTTGTTCCTCTCCTGAATTTCCCTGCTCATCACTTGAATTTCACGACCCTGACGGGCGATTTCCAAGTTGATGGCAGTAAAATCTTCCCTCAGTTTCCGGTACTCAGCAACGTCATTTGTGTGCTGTTCCTCGTAGAACGCAGTTTGAGTTTTCAAGTCTCCAACCTGTCGCAGAAGGTCCTTGTTGTCACTGCCCCTTACTCGAAGGTCAGCGCGCAGTTGTTGTTCGGACTCTCGCGAACGGGCCAGCGCATCCTGTACCTGCACCAACTGCGCACTTTTTGCAGCCAACTGCCTCTCTGCGGAAAGCATGCGGGTTTCCAAATCACACTCATCTGGCACATTCTCCGGCGCAGAGGGGTGTTTTTCTGCTTCAGTGGACATAGGCATCCTAAGATTAATCGGACTTATGCCTTTATATAAACCTTCGGTATGATATTACTCATAAGGGACTAAATTTACCCGTATCGCGGCAAGAATGTGGTACGTGTTTAGCTTCTGTTGTTTTTTTGCTGACAGTCGGTGTTTTCG
>JACQMZ010000055.1 GCA_016203345.1 Candidatus Woesearchaeota archaeon
CTGTTGGCTTCGGCGGCATCGGCTACGGCAACATCAGCTACGTCAATGCCGTTGACTACTTCGTCAGCAGTGGCCGCGTGCGCGGGGCAGCCCCCGTCGGCGCGCGCGAAAATTCCACTTGAAACGAAGGTCGGACAATTGTGGTTGCGAAGAAGTAAACTCTTTTAAATTCCTTCTGTTTTTGGTCTTCGTGGTCTCGAGCAGGGCTTATACCGCATAACTTGCGGCCAGAAGCTCCTCAGGACTGGGCTACACGCCTCGCCATCACGGCAAGAGTCCACCAAAAGTGGCATTGCTATAAAATACAGCCATGACAGCTGGTAACCGTAAAGGCGAACGTCTTGGAATGGCAGTGGCAGATTGAATGGTGTGCGGGGCTACAACGAGCCGGCCTGTTGGCCTTGGCGGTGATGACTTCAACAACATCAACAACGTCAACGCTAACGACAACTTCAACAACAACGGTCGCGTGCGTGGAATAGACGGCCTGAGTCTCGGGACCTACCATTCAATGAAGAATGATAGTTTTGCGAGCAGAAAGGGAAAAGGAACTCTTGAAGCACAAACTGAAAGCCAAATACTATCTCCGTTACGTAGATGACTTCGTTATCCTGCATCGTTACAAAAGTGTGCTGCAAGAGTATGCGTTGGAAATCAAGGTGTTTCTCGAGTCTTTAAAGCTTGAACTACACCCTACAAAAAGCCAAATTGCGCCTCTTGCGGAAGGAGTTGGCCTACTTGGCTTCAAAGTATTCTATACTCACAAACTTGTTCGGAAAAGGAATCTCTACAAAATCCTCAATAAGTTCGCAGAGGTACTGGATGAATACGAATTCGGTATTTGCGACTCTACAACGGTCCTTGATATGATCAAAGGCTGGAACGCCTATGCCATGCACGGAAACACATACAACTTGCGAAAAAGACTTTCCTGCAAGGTTGAGCAGGAACTGCAGAGACGAACGTCATCGAGGCAGAAAATTTTCAATGTACAGTGACTAGCGCGACATACATCCGATTCTTGATGGACTTCAATCATAGATGTTGTTGTGATGGTCAAAGTCTTCAAGCGTCACCTGTTTGGTGTTTTCATCGACTGAAAAGGTGATGGACAAGGTGTACATCAGTTTTCATACCTCTTCCGCAAGGTTCGAATGGTGCCAACAACTATAGGTTTTCGCTTCTGAATTTTAAACGCCTTTTCAATATATGCCGGTCGTAGTTCAGGCTTTAGAATTTCGGATTCATACTGTTCTGGCATAAGATTGATGGCTCCAAACTTCATAAGTATTCAAATCTTTCGTCCGAATCGTGCTTTTTCAGCTCATCGTCGTCGTAAACTCGTCCGCGTCGACATGAAACAGTCTTTTTTCTTTGCGGTGGAGTTCGCTCCACACGACTTTGCCTAAGAAGAGCACGTGGTCTCCGCAGTCGATCTCGTGTTGTACTTCACATTCAAGGTGTCCGAGGGCTTCGCCGATTTTTGGACAGTCTATTTTTTCGCACGTCTGTCGCGTGAAGCCGATGCTTTCGAATTTTTTGGTGAACTCGCCGTGTTCCAGTCCTGCGCGCAAGACTTTGTCTTTGTGGAGGTATGCCATGAAGTTCACTGCGAAGACTTGTGACTCTCGGATGATTTCTGTTGCGCACAATTGTTTGCTGAGAAAGATGGCGTACAGTGGTGGTTCGTGGCTTGCGGGTGAGTGCCAGTCCAGGGGGATGATTTCTTCCTGATCCTCTACTCGTTTGCCGAGCACGGTTGCTGGTCCGGCGCAGCTGATGAGGATTGTTTGTCTGGGGTTAAAGATCAGCGTCATGTGTGGGCCTTTTGACATGGACCATGGTGGTGGCGATGATCATGAGAATGATGTAGAGCAGGAGGGGGATAAGGTAGATGTTGACGCCGATGATTTGCACGAGCGGCACAAGGTAGTCAGTAGTGATGCCGAGGGAGATGACTTCAACGAGAATCATGAGCGCTGAGGCGTATCCTGCGATGTTCATGACTTGTCTCCACGGCAGGCGGTAGTGGGTGAGGTCGAGCAGGAAGTAAAAAATTGTGCCGAACAGGAGGATGGTGAGTGCGTATTTGGTCCAGAGGAATGCGTAGAGGAAAAAGAGTGCTGAGGGTATGAGGAAGACTGCTGCCGCTGTGAGGAGTGTGCTGGTTTTTTCCTTGTTGTCCAGCAGGGCGGCAAACTCGTCTTTCGTAATGGCGCGTTCCTGGTTGAACCAGCGGTAGTAGAGTCCTTCTTCGGTGATGAGGAATCGTTCGCCTCCGAGGTGGGAATACAGGCCTGTGGTGTCTATGATAAGTTGGGGTTTTCGGTCTGGGAAAGAGATTGGTTCTGTTACGGAGAGGTTGCCGCGCATGGAGAGCGCGTCGAATTTTGCTAATTGCACATCAAAGTATGATGAGAGTCTGAAAATTTCAGGAGCGAGGACAATGGACATGATAACGACTGCTACAAGAAGGACTTTTGAAAAGTACCAGACTGCTTCCCACCACGGCTTGTCTGACAGCTCGCGGAACTTGAGTGGATGGAGCGGTTTCACGAGTTCGCGGAGGAACGCTTTCATACACCGGACCATAGTAAGCGCCTATATTAAGTTTCCCTTCACTGAATTGTTGCACATTCCCCGTCGCTTGCGACGACTGGGTGTGCTTGATGTGTTTCGTCGGAGGGAATGTGCAACATTAAAAATCCCAAGTATTGTCTATAATACCCCGCCCCTTGGGGCGCAATGCTGTTAAGTTAAGGTTTTCTCTTTTTCAGTTTGTCGAGTTCTTTGA
>JACQMZ010000053.1 GCA_016203345.1 Candidatus Woesearchaeota archaeon
GCATTATAGCTCATTATCGCTGTGATCTTTTTAAACTTATCTACCACGAGGCGAGCAAGTCACAAGGTATTTATACAAATCCAGTTTTTCACCTGCCATGTTGTCTCGCCGAGAATTTTTGGCAGCAGGAGCCGCCGGACTCGCGTACGCCTTGTCTCCACCTGAAGCACTAGCCGCGCCAGATCCAACCTTTACGCTCACAAGAGAACAATTCAATGAATTCCTGAGAAGACCGGTGAGCGAAAGTTTGAGCGAGACGAGAGTGGAAATGGTTGAGTGGGACGTGTATGATACAACCGTGGCCCAATCACACTTGCCTGCAAGAGAACGGAAACCAGTGGTCTCATTGATTCATTCCGAGCATGCCGGTTCTCGTGGTCTCGCAGCTCTTGTATACACATTCGACAAAAGATACTCCAATCTAAAAGTACTTGCCGTTAGTTATAGTGATTCATCTACACCATCCCAATCTGAAATCGATACAGCGTTCAGACGGTGTCCTTTGCGATCTCTTCCCGGGCTGATTTTTTATACGAGTTCAGCTGGGAGTGTGGCGCGTCTTGATCAAATGGATGGCGGCGTGCAAGAGTTTGAAGGCAGAGGAAGCTATAGAAGGAATGTAGAAATTCTGTGTCCGTTTATCGAGGGGCAGCTTCTTACGTCCCGATAAGGTTGCGTTCTAGATTGTGTGGGGTGTGCATGTACTATTAGGTCGGCGCTGGCGGGGCGGCGAGGCAGGGGTTGTCCCTTCGGGATGCCGAGTAGGGCGTGACGCTGAACGAAGTTCGCGGCACGACCGTCGCCCCGCCTGCGGCGCCGACCGTGTAGATAACAATTAAATAGTATTGTGCAGACAAATGACACATGCTAAAACAGGCTGAATTGTTTTTACTGATCTGGCTGATTTGGTGTTCCAGTGCAGTCCTTTCCGTAGGCGAATCAGGTGTGGAGGAAGCAAGACGCGACGAACCTTCTCCTCAGGAACTTATTAACAATCCGTCTACACCCATAAATTCACTGTCTCAAGCAGATGTTAGTGCCAACTTTGGTTTGATTGTTTCGCGAGGTCGAGAGAATGACTTATCCGATTCCCAACTCAACGGTCTATCTCCTCAAAATCTGAAACAACTTTCTTCTCCAGACGCCATGCGTAGGGTTTCGCCTGAAAACATCAAGCACTTGTCTGGTGATCAAGTCAGCCAGGCTGGTCCTCAGTCTTTGTCAGATTCTCAGTTGAATTCTCTTTCTCAACAGCAGTTGTTGGTGAGGGACAATTTCGACAAGGTTCCAGACAAAAGTAAATTAGATCCGTCTGTTCTCAATCAAGTTCTTACTCAGCGTGCTGGTACAAATGTTCAGTTTCAAACGCAAGGAAAACCCTCCACAGGCAAACTATTGCCCACAGGTTTTGAATTTGATGCTGTTCCGTTTGTGCAAGTGCAGACCGTGCGTGTCATGAATGGTGAGCAAGTCAGGTATGAGAATCAAAGACTCAAGGCGAAGCGTGCGGAACAGTTGGAATATCAGGGTGCGGTCAGCAAGAAAGTCTTCACGTTGGATGCAGATCCTATCCGTCTTTATGTCGGCCAGGCGGATGAAATTAGTGCTGGGTGTATTTCTGCAAACAATGTCTCCAACTCCAATGTTTTCGTGAACACGTCTGCAATCACATTGAGTGGTCAGGAGGCGAATTTTCGTTATTGGGGCAAGAACAATTTCGTCTATAAGGGTGTTGGAGAGAATTCTTTCATTACTGCTGAGCCGAGCCAGTGTTTTAGTCCTGATTACACAACCAATGGTGTTAATTACACTGTCGCGTCTGCCACTTTATTCTCGTCGTCTCCAACAGTGATTGAAACAATCCGAATAAACACGACAGGGGTTGTCAACGCTGTTCCTGGTGTTGGTTTTGGGTGTGTTCTTCTCAGCCCAAATAGCGTGTATCAGTTTGAGCGGGATGGTGTGCGTGATTTCTCGCTGAGGACGGGAAGTGTGCATCAGGTGTGCGTGCGCAGGAATGAGTCGCAGTCTTTTTCGCGTGATTGTTCATCATGTTCGATTGTGGATCTGGTGCGAGACGAGATAAGCACAAAGGGTGCAGTCGCGTTTGAGCGCATAGAGCCAATATTCGCCAGCAAGTCTTTGGATGGTTCTGCAATTCTTGACGTTGCTGATTTGTTGACAGACGTGCAGGTGGAGACTGACAGTCCTGAATATATGACGCGCATCACGTTTCATGCTTCAATTGTTGAGCGTGGCATGAGCAGTGAAACGCACCGTTTGCTGGACATCAACGAGTCAGTTCAGTCGCTCGTCTCATTTGTTGGCAATTACTCTGTTTTTTACGATGATGGTTCGTTGTTTGTTCAGGACGGCATCATCAATTACTCAACAAATGATGGGTTTGAAGTTGTTGTCCTGCCGCCAGGGTCTGGTCTTGAATTGTTGGCGTTGATTCCGTTTCTTTTCTTAGTGAGGCGGCGTGGTCAGGTGACGTTGTGGATCATTCTTGGTTTGTTTGTCTTGGTCATGTTTGGCTTGTTGATGTACTCGCTTAAGCCAGGTGTGGCTGATACGCAGTCATCGTCTGTTGTTTTCGATGCAGGAGTTCTCAAGAGCCAGTTGGATTCGTGTTTGGAACAGTCCACTGATGCTGGCCTTTCGGCTTTTGGCCGGACAGAGCGTTTTGTTTTCAGCAAGGGCAATGTGTTGGCTCCCTCTGATGATGAGGCGGTTCGTGAACTGCAGGGCGTAATCTCTCCGTTGTTGGAGGCGTGTGTCAAGGACATTTCTGTGGTTGGTGCGGAAGTGGCAACTGCTTCATCACTTGACTTGGACGTATTGCTGGCAGATCAGGAAGTGCTCGTCACGGCGAATTATCCTGTTGTCGCGCAGAGGGGTGCTGAGCAGATCAAGGTGCAATCGTTTGCTGCCAGGCGCGAAGTGAGGCTGAAAAGCATGTTGTTGATCGCCCGCGCGCTGGCATTGTCGCAGAAAGTGACAGGAATGTTTGACTTAACCACTGCAGAAACTCCGCATGCGTCCCTCTTGTTTTTTACAAAGGATGGCAAGGTCTTCACCAGAATCACTGACCGCATGGCAAACATTAAGAATCAGCCGTTCAGCATGACAGTGGTGAGCGCACGATGAGAGGGAAAGTGAAGCTGAGTGA
>JACQMZ010000066.1 GCA_016203345.1 Candidatus Woesearchaeota archaeon
AAAGTTATTTTCTATCCTGAATTTCTTGAACGAGCGAGTTCGGAAATTCAGATCCTTTCCTTGCACGTTCCTGACGCGAGCGCGTAATTCACGTAGGATGTGGGAATTTTCGGAAAAGTCTGCGCACAAGGCCTTCGGTGTGTGCGAGTCCGAGTTTTTCGGCGAAGAACATTCTGCTGTTGGTGATGGCTTCTTTTGCTACAAGGCCAACAACAATCTGCTCGAGTTCTGCCGCAAGTGGAGTCATGAATGGCTATGGATTGGCTTCATCTTGATAAGTTTTTTGTGTGGCGTATTCTCGTTCCCAGTATTTCGTGAGTGAGCGAAAGCGAACTCGGAAATACTGTACAGAAATCAATATATACCCTCGCTAGTATCGTTTTTATATGCCTGCTAAAATGAGCGCGAGTGATGTGTTTGGCTTGTTGTCTGACAAGCAGAAGTTGTTGGTGAAGGATTTTGATGCGCGGTTGCGGAGTGTGGCTGTGCATGAGAAGTACCTTCACGAATTGAGCGGGTTGCTTGCTGATCTTCAGCGGGGTGCTCCGAGTTTTTTTCAGCGTGTAATGGGTAGGGGGAGCGCACGTCTCCGCGTTAAGGCACTGGACGTGTTGGGAAGTATTCGCCAGGAAGTGCTGGCAGAGTTTTCTTTGCTGTTGGAAGGATTGGTGTTGGATGCTGGTATGGAGCGTGCGGTATCGGGTCATGATGCCGCGCATGGTCGCGAGCGTTTCCAAACAGTGTTTCATGATGCGAGCGTTTTGTCTGATGAGCAGGAGGCGGCCGTGTTGAGGCGCGCGGCTGAGGTGGAGAAAGTTGCCCGGAAATTGGGTGTGATCATGAAGGGTGAGCGTGAAGTGTTGAAGCAGGAGCTGGATGCGTTGGTGAAACTGGAGCAGGAGCTTGGCAAGGAAGCGGTGAGTTCCACTGCGTGCGGTGAGTTGTACGCCCGGCTTCAGGATGCAGTTCATAAGTTGTCGTTGTGGGTGCGTGTTGAGCAGGAGGAATGCATGACTGTGCTGGATGTGCTGGTCAGGACTGCTCCTTCGATGGATGATTATTTGGCAAAGCTGGGAGCACGGAAGGTGGCGGAAATGTCTTTTGGGCAGTTGTTGGTTAAGGCGGCTACTGCTGAGGATGTGGCAGGATTGATGGAGTTTGTGGTGAGAAACAAGGCAAGATTGCCTGCGGGTGCTGTAGGCCTGGTGAAGGCAAGGGGGAGGGAAATTGCGCGCATGAATGCTATTCGTGATGCTTCGCGGCAGGCAATTTTCGGCAAGGGAGTGGAGTTTTTGCAGACAGTGCATGAGCAGGAGATTGTGAAGAACACTGATGCGCTTACGGAAGTTTGGAATCGTAGATATTTTGATCGTAATATGCCATTGATCGTGGCAAAGTATCTGTCTGAGGTGTTTCGCTCGCAAAACAAAGTGTTTTCCTTTGCCATGGTGGATATTGACCATTTCAAAGACGTTAATGACACATTTGGACACCAAGTAGGTGACAGGGTGTTGAAGGAGATTGCAAAATGGATCAAGGGAAAGTTGCGGCAGGACGATTTGATTTTTAGGTATGGAGGGGAGGAATTTTCCCTTGTAATATTTGCGCCCGTGAGCAAAGCTGTTGAGCGTTGTGAGCAGGTCAGAAAGTATATCGAAGGCACGTCAGAGGCGGCGGCTAAGGCCGGGCTGGCAAGTCCTCGTTTTGTTCCTAAGTTGACAGTGTCGATTGGCGTGGCCGAGTTTCCGACTGACGGGTCTGACCTGAATATGCTGGTGGCATTGGCAGATGCGGCAATGTACAGTGTGAAAAAATCAACAAGAAACAGGGTACAGCACGTGACTGCCGAAATCAAGGCGCGCGTGACTGCTGAAATCAAGGCGCGCGTGAGCCATCAGGTTTAAATAGAAAGTGTTTCCTTAGCGAGCCATGTGGGGGGTTCCTGATGCCAGGCGATTTTCGGCAGATGTTCCGCCAGGCATAGTATCGCTGGACATGGTTGTCCGACAGGAGGGCAACGTGCATTCCCTGTATGCGCAAGTTATGCACGATGATACTGCTTTTTTATTGCCTTTAGTGCAGTCGGGTGTTGGTGCGCAGGGCGAGTGTCCTTGGGTGACCAAGTCGCGTCATGCCAAGTCTGCTGAATTGTTATTGGAGAAACCATCGGGGCCAATAGAAGGTTCTTGCTGCTTGCGCGTGTTGCAGTATTTTTCCGCGGCGCCAGTGGATGGGTTGCGGCTGCACTCTGATGAAGCATCGCGCGCGGTTGGGTATCTTTTGTGTGTTGCAAAATCTTTGGGGCATCGTCTGGCATTGGTAGGTCAGTCAGTTCCTGACAGGAAGCAGATTATTACACTTCATTCTTATTTTTATGACGCTACATTGCAGGCATTATATCCCTTATCTTGCTTGTGTGATCAGTGGTTGTTGGGTGAAGAAGACAACAAGCGAGCGTCTCTGCGTTTAGAGTAGTTATCAGTATTGAATGTTATTCCTCCAGAATCTCCTGAATGAGCCTGCGAAGCAGGCGAGTTCGGAGATTCTGTGCCATTATGTTTTTAAACGGTGTCGACGTATGTGCCGTCTATGGGAGTGAAGGCAGAGGAATCAGGAAATGGCAGTGGTCTTGAGAAAGTTCTGGACCGCTTTATGGGTAGGGTGTCCTCGCGCCAGGTTGATGGTTTTCGCGCCAGTTTTGGGGAGTGGACGTGGCAGGATTATCTTGCAGATGTTTTTCAGCGGCCGAGTGTTCACTTGCGCACGGCTTTTCAGTTGATGCGGGATGCGATTGCTTATTTTGGTTTTGAGGAGCAGAATGACAGGTTGACAGGAAAAACCTTTCGCCATTACAGAATTTTTGACGATCCGTTCATGAATCATGAGAATCGCGTGATTGGCCAGGATTTATTGCTGAACTCTAAGCTTGTCGACTACGTTGAGGCTGCTGCGCGGGAGTCTCAGATTGAGCGTGGGATTTTCGTGATTGGTCCGCCGGGAACTGGAAAGTCCAACGTGGTGAAAAACGTGATCAATTGCTTGAAGCAGTACACGAATACGAAGGAGGGAATTGTTGCGACTGTGGCGTTCCTTTTTGATGCGCGGGTTAATTTGCGGAAGGGGCCGTTCGGGTTTACGAACGATGGGTTGCCTGCGCATTATGTTGGTCCCGTGCAGAAAAAGCACGATGAGGGAAAATATGATGAGGGTGTGCATACAGTCGTGTGTGCGAAAAGGGATCATCCGCTTTTGTTGTTGCCCAAGCAGGACCGTCAGGATTTGGTGAGCGCGATTCAGTTGCATCGCCTGCTTGTGAAAGACGAGGTTCCTGAGCGGGTGAAGAGCCGTCTTGTTGGTTTGGATGTGGTATATGCTCAACGCAAAACCGATGTGCGCGTGCGTGAATTGTGGGCGCGTCGGATTGGGAGTGTCGCGAAGAAGTTTGGAGTCTTTCCTGATTTGTTCATGCCAAGAAAATTGTTGATTCAGGAGCCGTGCACAAATTGCAAGAACGTCATGCGGGCACTGCACATCATGTACACGAAAAGCGGTTTGGATGTGAATGAGGACATGTTCTCTCTTATTCTTCGAAATCACGTGGAGGTGCGCCGCGTGCAGTTCGCTAACGACGTGGCGGGAATTGCAGAAGTGAAGGCTAAGGACCCGAATACGCAGACTCGTGAGGTGTTGTCGGGAGATAGCGAGGAGAGGCTGCTGGACATGTTTCCTGATCTGAAGTGGAGGCAATATCTTGGTGCGGTGGTGAAAGCAAACAGGGGCGCCATTTATTATAATGAAGTTTTTCTGTTGGACTCGCTGTTGTCTTTGTTTGGGCTGATTCAGGACCAGCGTGAGACTGTGGCGCCAGGTATTCAGGAAGATTGTGATGCGATGGTGATTGGCGATTCCAATGTTCCGCCGTATCAGCGCGCTTCGGACAACACGTTGTTGAGTCGTCCGCTGATGGAACGTAGCCATCGAATCATGATGGGATATTTGACTCAGCGCTCGCATGAAGAGGGGATTTACAAAAACATTGTTGCGCGTATTGGGAAGACAAAGCGGTTTGAGCCGCACACGCATGAGATGATCACTTTGTTTGCGGTGGCAACACGGTTGAATAAGCCCAGCGATGCACAGTACAAGAGTAATTCGTTGCTGATGTCGCGGGTGTTCGAGAAGGAGTTTGCGTTGCCTGCTGATACTGACAAGTTTGTCAGGAAGCTTGATCCCATGAAGAAGGCGCGATTGTTGGATGGAGACCTGTCTCCGTTTTCCGCGAACGAGCAGGCTCTTGCGCGTAATGAAATATTTGTAACGATGTTGCGAAGGGAGTATGAGGATGAGGCGATGGATGGCATGTCTCCTCGCCACGTGCAGGACTTTTATGGGCGTTTGTCAAACACCACAAGGTCTACGATTAGTGCGTTTGATTTTTTTGAGATACTGAGGGACATGTTGGATAAGCGGACCGTGACTCCAAGTGATGCGCCAGAACAGGAACGGCAGGTATTTGGCATAGAACACCCTACTCGGGACAAGGACGTGTACAAGAACCCGGATATTCTGTATGGATTCATCCAAATGGAGTTTGCGCGGGTGACGCAGGGAGAGGTGGAAATAGCGTTGACAAGTTATTCTCGTGAGAGTGTAGTGTTGTGGTTGAAAAAATATTTTGAGCATGCCATTGCATACGTGCAGAATCGCCAGCTGTTTAATCCGATCACGCACGCTCATGAACCTCCAAACGAAAGTGTAATGGCCGACACTGAGCGGTTGTTGGATATGCCTGTGGGGAAAGGGACAAGGGAGGCATTGGTTCAGCAATACGGCAGTGAATCTATTGAGGCGCAGAAATGCAAGCGGGTGCAACGTCCTCTTGAAGAGGTATTTGCGAGGGAAGTAACGGTGTTGCAGAGGGGTTTGTACAAACAGAAAAAGGAGTATGTGCGCTTTTCGAATTTGAAAGATGCGCTGAACAGTTTGAATACTGAGGAGGCGGATTGGAGTCAGAAGCGCGAGAGTGACAGTCCTGAGATGAAAAAGTGCAGGGATTTAGTGTATGAAATGACAAAGATTGGTTACTCGCCTAATGTAGCTCGCAGAATTGTTCTTATGCATCATGAGAAGAAAACGATTGATCTTTAGATATCTTTTTAAACATTCAAACGACTGGCTGTGCATGCCTGATGCGTTTGAAGTGAACCCGTGGGAAGTAAAGGGGTTGGTGGATTATGAGCGTCTGGTCACCCAGTTTGGGACACAGAAAATTGATGAGCCGTTGCATAGGAAGTTGTTGTCGTATGGCAAGGCGCCGGCCGCGTTGCGCAGGAAGTTTTGGTATTCACACAGGGACTTGAATTTTGCACTGCAGGAGTTTGACCGGAAGCAGGGGTTTTTTCTGTATACTGGAAGGGCGCCTTCAGGTCCTATGCACATTGGGCATATTTTGCCGTTTACGTTGGCGAAGTGGTTTCAGGACGTGTTTGGCGTTAATTTGTATATCGAGATTCCTGACGATGAGAAGTTTTTCGCAAAGCAGGGCTTGAGTCTGGAGCAGATTGATCAGTGGGTGAAAGATGACATTCTTGATATTATTGCGGTGGGTTTTGATCCGAATAAGACGTTTATTTTTCAAGACAGGGAGTTCATTAAGCAGATGTACACGCCGGCGTGCAGGATAGCGAAAAGGATCAATGGCAATCTTGCGAAGGCAGTGTTTGGCTTTAATGACGGGACTAACATTGGCCATTTGTTTTATCCTGCGTTGCAGATTGTTCCGTGTTTTTTCGAGAAGAAGAGGTGCGTGATTCCTGCGGCTATTGATCAGGACCCGTACTGGCGGATCGCGCGGGATTTGGCAGGGGGGTTTGGGTTTCCTAAGCCTGCGCAGATTCATTCAAAGTTTGTCGTGCCTTTGACAGGTATGGAGGGCAAGATGAGCAGTTCTGAAGCGCATCATGCCATCTTGTTGTCAGACAGTCCTGCAGAGGTGAAGGAGAAGGTGACGAAGCACGCGTTCAGCGGAGGGCGTACTACTTTGGCAGAGCACCGGAAGCTGGGTGGCAATCCAGACGTAGACGTGGCTTTTCAGTGGTTGCAGGCGTTTTTGGAAGAGGATGATGCAGTTGTGAAAAAATTGTATGCGGATTACAAGAGCGGAAAACTGTTGAGTGGCGAGATGAAGCAGGTGCTGATTGACAAGTTAAATGGTTTTCTTGGCAGGCACCAGAAGGCGCGTGCGCAGGCGGCGAAGCTAGTTGACAAGTTTAAATATTCTGGAAAGTTGGCGAAAAGGATGTGGGATTTTTCTGACATGGCCAACAGGTGAGTGTACACGCACGTATATTGTATGCAGTGAAATACTAAATCGTGTCGGTTGCGAGTCTTATCGTGCACAAACGTTCTAAGCGCGCGCTGATGGTGGGTTTGTTATTCGAAGGTGTGTTGGCAGTGTCAGCTTTGCCGGGGTCTTATGAAGGACGGCCTCTGTTTCTGGATCACCATAGAAGGGCAGTGGGGAATTTCGTGTGGGGGTACAGGTCGGCTCTATCAAATGATGTGCCTGATGATGTGTTGCGCAGGTCATTCACGCATCCTCGGACAAAGTCTTCGCTTGATGATTTATTCTGCAGGGATGATGCGCTGACGTATTCTGAGATTGCTGGTTTGATGACTGTGGACTCGGATGAGTCTGGTGAGTTCCTCAGGTTTTATGTGGCGTCTTCTGTAAATGCAGAGTTTGCGCAACGGATGTTGCAGGCGGAAAGCGTTGTTGCGTTCGTGAGCGACAACAAAGAATTTTATCAGCATATCACCACAATTCCAGATGATGAATTCCACTTTTTAGTGGAGAGGAATGATGCAGGTGCCTTGCTGTATCGTTATATGAACGCGTCCGACTGCACAGCGATTCAAGACCTGTCGACTGTTCATTACGTCCATTGGCGGATTCAAGGGAAGTTTGCAGGGTATTTTCACCTGCATGATTCTGGTGGGCCCTCCGTAGTGGATAAAGAATCCGCTGGCTTTGTAATAGAGCGGACAACTCCTTATTCTTTGTACCGTACCTCGCAAGGCAAGGCACGCCAGTTGATGTGATGCGTGTGGAAAAACATTTAAAAACAGTCGTGTGCTGTGTTCAATCATGCCTGATGAAAAGAAATTGGTTGGTTTGACCGTAAAGAAGTCTGACGATATTTCCGAGTGGTATACGCAGGTTGTGCAGAAGTCAGAATTGATCGACTACTCGTCTGTGTCTGGCTGTTACGTGTATCGCCCGTGGTCGTACGGCGTGTGGGAGCGGATTCAGGAGTTTTTTGATGGGCTCATCAAGAAGCATGGTGTCAAGAACGTGTATTTTCCCTTGTTGATTCCCGAGGCGTTGTTGAAAAAGGAGACCAAGCACGTTGAGGGTTTTGCGCCTGAAGTGGCGTGGGTGACTGAGGCAGGGCACTCAAAATTGAGCGAGCGTTTGGCGATTCGTCCAACGTCTGAAACGATCATGTACGAATCGTTTGCGAAATGGATTAAGTCGTGGCGTGATTTGCCGTTGAAGATCAATCAGTGGTGCAGTGTCGTGCGGTGGGAGTTTAACAATCCAGTTCCTTTTTTGCGGTCTCGTGAATTTCTCTGGTCTGAAGGGCATTCTGCTTTTGCGTCGAAGGACGAAGTGGACAAGGACACACGGTATATATTGTCATTGTACAAGCAAGTGTTTGAGGAACTTCTGGCCATTCCTGTCATTGACGGGTTGAAGACTGATCATGAAAAGTTTGCTGGCGCGTTATACACAACGAGTCTGGAGACGTTTCTGCCGTCAGGCAAAGGGATTCAGGCAACGACGAGCCATTGTTTGGGCCAGAATTTTTCGCAGGTGTTTGACATCAAGTTTTTGGACGAGAAGGGTGACAATCATGCGGTTTGGCAGAACTCATGGGGTATTTCAACGAGATCTATTGGCGTCATGATTCTGGTGCATGGCGATGACAAGGGTTTGGTGGTTCCACCTGCTGTGGCGCCAGTGCAGGTAGTTGTTGTTCCGATTCTCTTCGAGCAAACGAAGGACGCAGTGTTGGCTGTTGCCAAAAATATTGCGTCATCTTTGCACCATGCCCGAGTGCACTTGGATGATCGTGATAATTATTCGCCTGGCTGGAAGTTTAATGAGTGGGAGTTAAAGGGCGTGCCATTGCGGGTTGAATTTGGGCCGAAGGACATGGCGTCCAAGAGCGCCGTGATTGTCCGTCGGGATACAGGAAAGAAGGAAAGTGTGTCGCTTGACGCATTGCCTGCCCGTGTTAGTGTCCTCTTAATGGAGATCCAGCAGGACTTGCTGGCGAAAGCAAGGAAGAATCTGGAAGAAAACAAGGTTGTGGTGAAGATTTGGGAGGATTTCACGCGTGCCGTGAAGGAGCGAAAGTTAATACTTGCGCCGTTTTGCGATAAGGCTGTCTGCGAGGAAGAAATCAAGGCAAAGACGGAAGGAGTTAAGACTTTGAATAAGCCGTTTGACCAGCCGTTTGTGAAGGGGAGCTGTGTGCATTGTGACGCTCCTGCAACGTGTTACGCATTGTTTGCGAAGACGTACTAAACAGGTTGCGATTTGCAATGTTGGTAGCTTTCATATGTCAGGATACCACCAGTCTTAATTGGACTGGTGGTTTGTGCGCAAACCAAATAGGGTGGTATCCTGAGCATGCTCAAGAACCACCGCACTTAGATATAGCTTCCTAGTCCTTATGCCACCGGTCTTGAGCGAGCGCAGCGAGCGATGACCGGTGGTTCTTGACATGCCCGGCGTGCACGCGTGTGACTCTTGCGTAGTGTCCAGTTGGAGTCCACCCAAGTTCTTCGAATGCTTTCGCGTATGGGAGCGGGTCCATGCAGCTCCTGTCGGCGAGCACGAATTTGTCAGGGTGTTGTTCTGCCTGTTCGCGTTGCGAGAGCGCCTGCAGGTACGCCCTGGCAAGGCGGACAAGCGGACGTTCGTCGACTGTGTTTGTCTTTGGCAGTTTTGGCTTGTCAGACAGCACAAACAGGTGTCCGTAGTGTTCCTGAAGCGTTGCGATCAGGGTTGTTTTTCCTGTGCCGTGCATGCCAGTGAAATAGACAATGCGGTCCTGTGTCATGGTTGGCTCAGCCTGTCTGATGAGGCGCGTGGAGCTGGCAGTGCAAGCAGTCTAGGGAGCGCGTCCAGTACAACTACTTTGTCGTCCAGTGTTCGTCCGTTGCCTTTGTGTTCGACAAAGTCGTATTTGCGTTCGTTGGTGAAGCCCAATTGCATTTTCCAGCCTTTGCCGACAGGTGCGTTGTGTGCGAGCAGGGCGATGTGTTTGGCTACGTCAACCATGTCTTGCACGATTTGTGCTTCGTCGTTTTTCCTGAAGGTTGGGAAGCCAGGCACGTATCCTGCGTATTCGATTTCGACTTGCCGCTGGATGTTGTCCCCGCAGTGTGCGCGGGTGATGGTGAATGAGTACACTCGTCCATCGCCACTCGAGAGCACGAAGGCGTCGCCTTTTTCCTTGCGGATTTTTCCTTGATACACTGCCCCTCCAGCAAGTGCCGCTTGTGTTTTTTCAAGGATTTCCTGCATGGTGCTTTCCCATCGTTTCTCTGTCCGTTTCATGACGATTTCTTCATACGGCACTCCTGTTTTGAGGGGGAGCGGCTGGCTTTTTTCTTTGAGGTAGTGTTTGCCTGCTTTTTCTATGACGACAAGCCGTTCTTCTCCGTTTGAGCCATAGAAGTGGTTGACGCCTTCTATTGTGGTATTCGTGGAATCCTTGAGGAACCGAGCGTTTGTTGTTGGTGGGAATTCGAACGCGTCAAGGTATTCAACAATGGTTGGTTCTGGCGTTTTTTTGTTCATCTGGACTGGCTTGATGGCCAGCTTGACTTCGTACTCGATTTCAGGGAATTCTTTTGGTGTTTCTTTTTGTCCGCGGTTGTCGAGCAGTTGCTGGATAAATCCTGACTTGTTTTCTTCAGAAAACTTGATGTGTGCTTTGACGAGTTCGGCAATGTCTCCTGTTTCGAAGAATTTGTTGACGTGCCGCGTCATGACTGATTTCCAACTTGTTGTTGAAGATCGCGAACAGTCGCTCACTGCGCCTCCTGCTCGGGAAGCATAATGCCAACTGCTGTCATAGCATCCTCCCATGTTAATCACCTCGGTCGTCATTATTTGTACTATCTTCCATAAACTCACTGAGTAGTGCCTTGTATGGTTTCTCGCGTGGAATGTCCCATGTCGCTATAAGATAGCCTTCATTGCAGAATTGCATGACAAGGGCAGGGTCTTTGTCTGGTGGTCTTGCCTCAATACGGAGATCGTCCGGTTCAGGCCTCCAGAGGATGTGGAAGCGTCCTGTTTCTTGAAGAGGGTGGTTTTTGGCAAGGTAACTGCCGATTGTTCGGTGTTCAAAAAGTCTGGCGTAAATAGTGCTGAGCGTCGCTGTTGCGGTGGCAGAGGCAGCCAGTGCTTCTCGTGGCGGTTTAGGAACAGTGGCGTGTATGGTGACGTTAATGTCTCTTTGGTAACCACCTCGTATGGCTTTCGCACTTCCGCCCCATGTCCACGTTTTTGTACCCATCTCGGCGAAAGCAAAGAGCGGGCACGTCGTGCTGATGTTTGTGTACACGTCAGATGTTCGATAGTTTTCCAGGTCTGTTGCTGGCAGTTCTGGTATGAGTAAGTTTGTGGTAAGTTGTCTGATGGATCCAGAGAGTATGGGATAATGTCGTGTAAATTGCGTTTTGATGTATACTCCGAGCATTTTCTGTATTCCTGCATGCCATTCTTCGACTTCATACTCCCAAGGTGTTGCAAGGACCGCTTCCAAACCCGCCAGTATTTTCTCTTCACTGATTTTGTTTTTTTGTGGGCGCGTGTGTTGTGCAAGTGCTTCCTTTAATGTTAGTGTTTCTGTCATGGTGTGTGCCTCCGATTTTTTCAAGAATGAATGTGACGCGTTCGTTTGGCGGCAGCACAGGGACGCGTATCACGTCGTACCCTGCTCGTGTGTAACTGTCTGTGATAAGGTCGTGAATCGTTCGTGCCCGTTGTGCGTCTTCAACTCGTTCTGTATCAGTGTAGTACGTGTCGAGAGGGTCAAGGACAAATACTCCGGTGTACAGGTGATGTGTCGCTTCATAGGCAAGTTGTGCAGGTATGGCGATGTTTCCTTCCCTGCAATACCCTATTCCGTCTATGACGCCTCGATCGCAAAAGACCGTTTGGCCATGAATGCGAGTTTCCAGATCGATTTGTCTTTCAAGCACCAAGAGCTGAAACTCTGCCAGTTGAGTCCACGGAAGTATTCCTTGTGGGAGTTGTTCGCCGATGATTTGTCGTGCAACTTCTTTCAGCGTAGTGTAGCCAAGATTTCCAAGTTCAGTAATCACCGTAGTTTTGCCAACTCCGGGACCTCCAGTAATGACGTATCGTAACCCGAATGTTCCTGAACGAGGCGAAGCCGAGTTCGGAACATTCGCACTGGATCGCAACTTTTCAACCATGAAAATACATATATACTTGTACAAAAGTTCTTTTTTACTGACAAGAAATTTGGTAGAGTGTTGTATGTTGCAGAAGGAAACAACTGACAGGATTTTGGATTTGGTGCGACAAAAGCCGCGCACTGTGCAGGAGGTGGCTGCTGGCATTCAGAGGAATTGGCGGACTGCTGACCGGTACGTGACTGCCATTGCTGAAGAGACAGGGCTTATTTCAATGCGGACGTTTCGTGAGGGTTCTCGCGGGGCGCTGAAGGTTGTGTATTGGAACGCGCTGGATCGGGCGAAGGGCACCGCGCATCAGGAGAGTTTGTTGCAGAGGATCGTGCATGGCAAGCGGAAGGAGGATTTTTCTCCGTTTGACATTTATCAGTTTGTTGATCCGAAGAAGAGGGAGGCGTTTTTTGAGACGCAGGAGTTTTCCACTCATCCCGTGATTCGTTTCGACAAGCTTTTTTCTGAGGCGAAGCATCAGGTGTTGTTTTTTTCTGGTAATTTGTCATGGGTGGAACTGGGTCCGAACATGCAGAAAGTACTGCTGGATCTGGCGAAGAAAAAGGTCAAGATCAAGGCGTTGACGCGTGTGGATGTGACGTCGCGGAAAAATACAGAGGCAATGCTGAACTTTAATCATCGCGCAGGGTGGGATGCTGTTGAGGTCCGTCATTGCGAGCACCCGTTGCGCGCGATTGTTGTTGATGATGATTTTGTGTGTTTGAAGGAAGTTTTGCATCCTCAGCATTACCGCGAGACAGAACTAAAGCAAAAGATGTTTGTCTTTTATCATTTGTGCGATCCTGAATGGGTTCAGTGGCTGCAAAAGGTGTTCTGGCACTTATGGGGGCAGAGCATTGATGCAACCGCGCGCCTGAAAACATTGGATTCTGTTCAGGTGCTTCGACGGTAGTTTCGTACGTGTTTAGCTTCTGTCTTTGTTCGCTCACTGCAAGGCATTTCGAGAACACGAATTCTCGAAAACCACCATACCCATTTTGCAACTGGTTTTTTATTGGACGGGACACCATCATGGTGGT
>JACQMZ010000057.1 GCA_016203345.1 Candidatus Woesearchaeota archaeon
GCTCCAGACCTGCCGAATGGGCAGCAGTGCATAGGTTTATAAAATCTTACTCACAAATTTATTCTGTGAAAGCGGTTTTTTTCGAAAAAACGGGAACGGTCGAAGTGCTCCAATACGGAGAGTTTCAAAAACCAGAACCAAAAGTTGGTGAAGCGCCTGTTCGTGTCCGTGCGTGTGGTATTAACAATCTTGATGTTCAGCAAAGACAGGGAAAACTTGAAGGCCCGATGCCGCATATTGCAGGATCGGATGTTGCGGGAGTAATTGAGAAAATCAATGGTAAAAGTTTGTTGAAAGTTGGGGACGAGGTCGTGATAAATCCTGCTATTCTCTGCGGCGCGTGCCCGCCATGTAAAAAGGGTTTGGCGTGTGAGCTGGTCATCATTTTCGGATACAAAACTCAGGGAGGATACGCAGAATACGTTACTGTGCCTATTGGTCAACTTTACGTAAAACCTAAAAATCTTTCATTTTCAGACGCCGCTGCATTCCCGCTCACGTTCCTTACCGCATGGCATATGCTTGTAAGCCGGGCAAATCTTCAGAACGGAGAGACAGTGTTCATCTGGGGGGCGTCTGGCGGATTAGGTTCTGCGGGTATGCAGATTGCAAAGTATATGGGTGCGAAAATTATCGCGGCAGCGAAATCTCAAGAGGACGCTCAGCGACTCAAGGAAAATGGCGCTGACGAAACAGTAATCTATACCAAAGAAGATGTGACAGCATCAGTAAATCGATTAACCACGGGCCGTGGTGTGGATGTGGTTTTTGAAAGTGTGGGCGCGAAAACTTGGAATACCAGTTTGATGATGCTTTATCCTTACGGAAGAGTTGTGATTGCAGGAACGACAAGCGGAGACACTGGAACCCAAGATTTGAGCGAAGTATACTATCGCCAACTTTCGATTTTTGGAGCGCGCATGGGCACAAAGGCAGAATTTGAAAAAGTCGTTGAGCTTTTTAAAGAAGGCAAGCTCAAGCCTGTCGTTGATAAAGTTTTCCCCCTCAAGGACGCCGCACAAGCACAGAGGAGATTGGAGGAAAGCAAACACATAGGTAAAATTGTTCTAGAGATATAGTGCTCGGCTCGCAACTTCTCCAGAGTTTCTCCTGCGGAAAAACTTCCCCTTTTCCTCTGCTTTTCATTCAAATCACCCAGCATTTCCTGAGTGAGCGAAGCGAACTCGGAAATGCTGAGGGGAAGATTTTTTATACCCCCACATAACCCCCGTGTGTGAGGTGGTATTATGGCGTATGATGTTGGTGTGTTGAATGAGCGTGCGGTGTCGTATGCACAGGATGTGGTGCGGAGTACAACTGCGGCTGGGTCTGGTCATGCATCGACTGCGTTGTCGTTGGTGCACATCGTGTCGTGTTTGATGGAGTTCATGAAGATTAATCCGAAGAATTCTTTTGCGCGGGAAGAAAACGATGTTTTGGTCTTGTCTGAAGGCCATGCTGTGCCTGTGATTTATTCTGCGTGGCAGCGTGAGGGTGTGAAGGTGTTGAAGGATGGAGTGCTGGTGGACGTTCCTGACGTGACGTCTTTGCGGGAGTTGCAGAGCGTGTTTGATGGTCATCCGAATCCTGTGT
This sequence comes from Candidatus Woesearchaeota archaeon, assembly GCA_016203345.1. GTDB lineage: Archaea > Nanobdellota > Nanobdellia > Woesearchaeales > ARS49 > JACQIC01. The sequence continues at coordinate 1,594 of JACQMZ010000057.1, forward strand.
TGGATATTGACAGCGGGCAGTATCGTTTGCCGTTTGCGTGCGCGACTGGCGCTCTTGGTCAGGGCTTGTCGGTGGCTAATGGGATTGCGCTTGCTGACCGGTTGGACAATATCAAGAGAAGAATTTTTGTCATCGCTGGCGATAGCGAAGTTCGTGAGGGCCAGTATGATGAGTCTGCGCGTTTTGCTGTGGCGAAGCGGTTGCCTGTTCGCGTCATTCTCAACTCGAATAAGTTTGGTCAGTCTGGTCGTGTGGAGGACATGATTCCGTACGATTATCGGAAGGAGTTTGAAGCTAAGGGTTGGGATGTGGTTGGCGTCAATGGCAACGATGTGGAAAATGTCATGAAGGGCTTGGAAGCAATAGATGGTCTTCGTGGTCCTGCAGTGATGATCGCTGATACGGTGAAAGGGTGGGGTGTGTCTGATCTGCAACAGGGGAACTGGCATGGGAAGCCACTGCCGAAGAATCTGGAAAGCAAGGCGTTGGCTGAGCTTGAGAGCAGGCGTGCGCACGTGGCTGTGCCTGTCAAGTGTGGAACCGAGCACGTGTTGTCTGCTGAGCCAAGGAATCAATTGGTGTTTCCGCCTTCACCTCTGGGCGAGAAAACGTCTGCGCGGAAGGCATATGGGATGGCGTTGGCCGGATTGGGAGACATGGATACAAATGTTGTTGTTCTGGATGCCGAAGTGAGCAATTCGACTTTTTCTGATATTTTTGGCAGGAAGTTTCCTGAGAGGTTTTTCGAGTGTGGTGTTGCTGAGCAGAACATGGCCAGTGTTGCTGCCGGGCTCGCAAGTCAGGGCAAGACCGTTTTTGTAAACAGTTTTGCTCGCTTCCTCGAAACGGCATATAGTCAGTTGAGCATTGCGTTTCAGTCGCGGTTGCCGTTGCATGTGGTGGGCTCGCATGTGGGTTTGGGCGCGCATTCAGATGGGCCGTCGCAGATGGCCTTGGCTGATGTGGCGTACATGCTTGCGTTTCCAAACGTCGTAGTTTTTAGCCCGAGTGATGGCATGAGCGCGTACAAGTTGACGCAAGTTTGTGCGAACAGTAGTCGTCCGACGTACATGCGCACGTTTCGTCCTGACATGCCTGTGCTGTATGGCGACGATGAACAGTTCAAAGTTGGCGGCTCAAAGGTGTTGCGTGAAGGTGAAGATGTGACGCTGGTGTCGCACGGGTTTATGACGCACATCGTGTTGGCTGCGGCGGACATCCTTCAGAAGGAGAACATTACTTGCTCGGTCGTTGACGCGTACGGTTTGGCGCCGTTCGATCCCTCAACAGTGTTGGAGGAATCGCGCCGCACAGACGGCAAGGTGCTGGTCGTCGAGGATAATTTCCGTGGTGGCTTGGGTTCTGTTATTGTCTCTGTTGTTGATCCGGAGCCAATGTATGTGCACCAAATGTTTGTTTCCCGCTGGCCGAAATCTGCCCGGTCGATGGAGGACTTGCTGAAGTATTGCGGCTTGAGTGTGGACGACATCGTTGACCGCGCACGAAAAATGGCCAATGATTATTGACCGCTATTTTCAGTACGTGTGCAAGTGAAGCATAATGGACTAATGAAGTTTTTGACTTTTGCTCTCCTGTGTGCAATTCAGCAAAAGTCCCTTAGGGTGGAAGTCAGCCTTGGCAGGGGTCGTAGCCTTGACTCGCTTCGCGGGTCAAGGTGATACGAGCCGCAACACGTCTTATGTTCTATTTGCGACTCGAATCAGGGGCGGCCTGAAGCCTCCTACGCACCACCTGTTGCTAATGAAAAATAAAAATCGACCATTGGCGCTGCGCTTTATAACGCAGTGGCCCGTGACATTTAAAAGACACGTCATATTTTCCGGTCTATGCCTGAATCCTTGGAAGACACGTTGGAGAAAGCGTCTGGTGAGCCATTGCTGGCCGTGACGCCTAATCCTGTCAAAAAGAATGTTGTGAATCTTGGTTTGAGTGAATTGTGGGCGTTGGTGGCGAGCACGGTTGGAACGACTGCTGTTTCTTTTGCAACCACGAGCCCGACAGTGTTGGCAGTGAGTGGTCCGGTGTGCGAGAAGCCGATGTTTTTGGCACGCCACTTGTTAAAGGCAGTGCGGGAGTTTAGGCAGTCAAAGGAGAAGGAGTTTTGGAAGGATTATTTCAAGCCAGAGATGAAGGACGCGGCCAGGGAGTTGTGGATGGATGTTGCGTTTCACGATTCGGTGTACGTGGGTTTGGCTCATGCGTTGTTGTCTCATTCGAGTTTGCATCCAGGCATTGCGGCTACGTTTGCGTTCGCAGCTGCTGTTCCTGCCGCGGCACTGCTTCGGGTTGGATTGGAAAATACTGCGCACAGGGTGCTTGTGGCGTTGTCTGGAGCGCAGGGTGTTTCATGGGAGAAGTACATGGAGGCGCGGTTCTTGTATCAGGGTGACGCGCAGGCGTTGCAGGAAAATGTTCGCACGCGTTATGCTTTGGGCACACAAATTTCTGGAAAGTATTCTGACGAGTATCTCGCTCATCGCTTGTTAGGGCTTGCCGAGCGTGCGGTTGTGGCGCGTAAGCGTGTGGTGACTGATGCAATGGCTTATTTGCATGGGTGCCATAAAGTTGTGCAGACGACAAGGCCGAAATCCCAGATGGCAGACGTTTTAGTGAACATTTAAGTAGTCTGTTCTGGCCAGCAACAGTATGAAAGTGAAGGCGTGGAAGAAAAAGTTTTGTCTTCTCGCGTGTGCTCTTCTGGTGTCTTTTGTTGGTGCTGAGCTGGCTGTGCGCGTGTACTACGGCGAGCGCGACGTTGGTGTGGACGAAAACGAGTTGTGCTTGAAGCAGATGAAAAAGAATTTGCCGAGTGATAAGAGCAGGAATTTCGTTAATTTCACAAGGACTGGCTATTGGGCAGATGATCCGTATATTGGGATCACGTTGAAAAAGACGTACAGCAGGAAGCTGTCCATTCAGGCAGAAAAAGATGTGCGGTATTTGATGTTTTTGGAAGACCAGCACAATTCTGCCGGCATGAATAATATTGAGGAGTTTTCATGGAAGAAGCCACAGAACGTGAGTGTGCGGATTGCGTTGTTGGGCGATAGTTTTACGTGCGGCGGCCAGGCGCCTTACCTGTTTGGCATGGCGAATATGCTGAAGGAGTTGGTTGCTGGTAGTGAAGTCTTGAATTTTTGCGTTGGTGGGCGCGGGATTGAGACGATGTATATGCGGTACGTGTTGGAGGCGAGGAATTACTCGCCTGACGTGGTGTTCTTCAATGTTTTTGTTGATGATTTGGTGAGGCCGTTTGGGTGTCCGTTGCTCACGCCAAATCTTACGGTGGTTGATGGCAGGCTTGTTCATGGTCCGCGGCAGTATCCGTCGTTGAAGGATTTTTACGACGGCTACCAGCCGCCAATTGTGGAAAGTTATTTCCTAAAACACGCGGCGTTTGTGTACAACGCGCGTACAGGATATGCTCGTGACTTGTACAAAGGTTTGGAAATGTTTGGCGTGATGCTGGACGACGTTAAGGAAAAGGCTTCTGCGGATGGGACAGAGTTTTTTGTGACGCTGATTCAGGGTCCCACGCCAAGTCCTGTCAGTGCGGACGTCTATCAGAGGCTGCTCAGCTTGTTGAAGCAGAAGGATGTTCGGTTTCTTGACGGCGAGGCATACTTGAACAAGCATCGTCAGCTGTACCGCAACCAGTCATTTTATTACATTCGTGAAGGGAACCCGTTGGGGCACTACAGCGTTATCGGGTATGCGTTGCACGCGCAGGGCATGAAGAATTTGTTGGAGGATAATGGCGTGATCAGCAGAACGCATGATTATTATTTCGTGAATTTCAATCCGGATGATTACATGATGCTGATTCCGCAGGATTTCAGCAAGACAAGAACAGGGACGGAATTGATGTATCCGTATATCGTGCAGCGGGCGAAGTCAGGATGAGTGTTACTTTATTTGTTTTTCGATTTTGGTTTTTCTGCAGTCACCAGTATGTATTCTATGACGCCAAGGCGGAATACTTTGTACATGACGTAATCAATGACTGCCCCGCCGTACGTGGCAAACCATCCTCTGATCTTTGGCAGTGCTCGTCGCGTCTCTGGACGTTTGTTTTCAAAGTAGTACCCTGGTATGACGCGTTCGCCTACTGCGTCTACGCGCACGTTGGTAAAGCCTGTGCGCAGGAGTTTTTGTTCGTATTCAGGAATGGTGTCTCTGTTTTCTTTTGGGGCGTGCCAGAGGAAGCACGCGGCTTCCAGAAAGATTCTGTCCAGAAGCCCTTTGGGTTTGCGGGCAAGGATGTAGTCTGACAACCCCATGGTGCCTCCGGGTTTGAGCACGCGATATGCTTCGCGAAAGAAATCTTCGCGCGTGTCGAAGTGTGCAGGGCCTTCGATGCCCATGACGTGTGTGAACGTGTGGTTTGCGAATGGCAGTTTTGTTGCAGAGCCGTGATGCACGCGGACTGCGGCGGCAAGTTCTGCGTTGTCGACTCTGGCGCGTCCGAGACTGACGTGTTTCCACGTGACGTCGATGGCGTCAATCTGGCACCCAAATTTTGTTGCCATGAACACGTCTTGCGCGGCGAGCCCGCAGGCGACGTCGAGCAGTTTGCTTTTTTTGTTCAAGCCGATTCTGGTTGCAAGTGTGGATATGAGGTGTTCTGCGGCAACGAGATAGTTTGTGTTGCCGTCGTCCCATAAGCCGAAATTCAGGTATCCTCCGTGGTAATCACCGTAATTCTCAACACCCCAGCCGTAAAAGCGTTGCACGCGGTCTTCGTAAGAGCCTATCTGCCATTTTTTCTTGTCCTTGCTTGGTGCGCTAGTTGGTTGTTCTTTCATTTGTGCACTGATTCACAGAATGGCCGTTATAAAGTTTATGGGAAATTAAAATCTGATGCGTCTCAGGACAAGCGGGCTGATGAGTGTGGATACGATGGCCATGAAGATGAGTGATGAAAAGATTGCACTGCTTATTGCTCCTGCTGAGAGTGCGAGTGTTGCCACGACGAGTTCAGTGTCGCCTTTGGCGTTGAGCGCCCAGCCAACGATGAGGCCTTCTTTCCAGTTGTGGTATGCTATGTAGTATCCGATGGCACTGCCGAGGACTGTTCCTGCGATGGCAAGGGCGGTGATGACTATGCTGAAGGGCAGGTAGTCAAGGAGTTCTGTTGGGTTTGTGTGGATGCCGACGTTGAAGAAAAAGAACGGGACTAGAAAGCCGAAGGCGATGGTGTGGATGGTGTGCGTGATTTCTGCGCGTTCCCATGGTTTGTGTCCTGGTTCAACGAGAAGGATTTGGCGGATAATGATGCCGCTGAATAGCGCGCCGATAAGTGCTCCGACGCCAAGGAAGTCTGCGAGGACTGCCATGAGGAGGGTGATGATGAGGGCGCCGGTGAACAGTTGTGCGTGTTCTGGCTGGTGTTCGATGCGTTTGATAAGGAGGGGGATAAACCAGAAGCGGAAGATGAGTGTGAGGAGCGCAAACAGGATTACTCCGCCAAGGAGTTGGGCGATGGCGATTTTTTTGACTGTGGTTTCAAGGAAGGCGAGGATGCCGGTGATGAGAAAGACTTCCAGGATGTCGTCTATGGATCCTGCGCCGACTATGAATGTTCCGAGTCTGGTTTTTAGTTGGCCCATTTCTTCCAGAACGTCGAGTGCTATGGCGCTTGCGCTGACGCTCATGCACACGCCCACAATGAGGCTTGTGGCAGGGGAGAGGTTGAAC
>JACQMZ010000006.1 GCA_016203345.1 Candidatus Woesearchaeota archaeon
CACTATGACCAAAGTCATTTCGTTGTCGGAAACAGCATATGCAGAAATGAAGTCTGTCAAACAAACTGATGAGTCTTTTTCAGATGTCGTCCACCGTCTCGTTGGCAGACAGCGGCCTCTCTCTGACTTCTTTGGAAAGTGGCCTGGAAGTGCGGAAGAATTAGAACGAATAAAGACAACGCTCGCCGCAGAGCGCAAGCGATTCAAAACGAAAGAAGTGGAATTCTGAATGAGATACTGCCTCGACTCTAATGTGATCATTGACATGTTCAGAGGAGAAACAGCAATCAAAGCCAAACTCGAATCAATGGAGCACTATTGCATTACTCCGGTTGTGCTTTGTGAACTCTTCAAAGGCGCATATGCTGCTCAGGGGAAAGATGAAGCAATAAAACTAGTCGAAGCATTTCTTCATAGTGCAGAATTGCTCGAATTCAACGAACATGCATGCCGCCTTTTTGGACAACGGTATGCTTCCCTGAAACAGAAAGGAAAAACCACACAAGAATCTGACCTCATGATTGCCTGCACTGCCCTCTCACATAACTGCATTCTCGTCACGAGAAACACGAAGGATTTTGTAAATGTTCAAGGATTAAGGGTGATTAGCGTTTAGTTGGCGTAATGTTTAAATAACTCCTCCATTTTCCTTACTGTGATGAGTTCGCTGCAAGCAATGTGCTATTGGCTCATTTTTGCAGTGGCAACTCTCTAAGCGCACACTCTGACACTCCATGAGGATGAGTCGAGGCATGCGCTTAGATAGTCTTCTTGAAGTGATCAGTTGTGCGGGACGTGATGCATGGATGTCATCATCCCGACGAGAAATGACCACAAACACCTGAACAGGATCATTGGAGTCTTACGTACTCTGCGAACTATTCACCAGATCCATGTGGTGGACAATGCATCCGCCCCCAATGTGAGCACGCGGATTAAGCGCTTGTGCAAGCAACATGACGCGTGCAAGTACCACTTCTGCCCATTGCCCGGCAAGGGAAACGCCATCAGGGAGGCACTAACGCATGTGACAGATGATGCGCTCTTCCTTGACGCAGACATAGAAAATCTCACTGCAGAAATGGTAGCTGCACTCATTGACAAATTCCAGGAAGGACATGACCTGGTGAAAGCGGCATTCACGCGCGCAAACGGACAGTCCAACAGTTCCTTTGTGCTGGAACACATTCACCACGTGCTGCCTGGCCTGCGGCTTCGCAAACCCACAGGCGGAATCTTCTGCGTCAAAAAAAGCGTGCTGGACAGAATACACATTCCAAACGACTGGAGCGTTGATCTCAGCATTGCAGTCCAAGCCCACAAGCTCGGCTGCAGCATCGCAGAAGTAGACATCGGCGAGCTTGTTGACAAACCACGCACCACAGAAAGTCTATCGCAGTCTAAACATTGTTTGTTAAAGGAATTGGAGGCACTCACATGACACAAACATACACGACAAACCTCGACGAGCTGGTCGAGCAAGTAAAGGAAAGACAACAACAAAAACTGCCAGAAAGACTGGAAGCCGTTTGCCAGCAGCTGAGAGAAGTGCTACGAACAGTAACAGGAATACCTGCAGACGTTCCACTCATGATATACGGCGAACAAGCAGACCCGCCACTAGTCAAGCATGCAGCCAAATCAGTGCTTGCTGAAGTCATTCGGAGAAAATTGCGAAAGGAAGATATTGCGGCAGAACCCATCCACCTCGTGCTGGTTGATGACATTTTCGGCAGCAATAGCGAATTGTTCCAGCAATTCCTGTCCAGAAACAAGACAGAAGACCTTGGCAAACAAACGTATAGATTCGCGCCTGTCACTGACACGTACATTGAAGGATTCGCACGATGGATGGGCCATGACTCAGAGCCGATACAAGCACGCCGTGCAGAGAAACCGACAATCGGCATATTCAACATCGACCAGCGGCAAGAATGCGAACAAAGGACCTTGCCATTTGCAGTCAAGAGACAGTGCTTCAGCGAACTGGAACACGCGATTGTAAAACGGCCTGAGCTGTTAACTGCACTGCTTGAGTACGCACCTGCCACGGGCAGGCATGAGAAAGGAGTATATGTCACGTGGCAGCAAAACGAGCCAAAGAAAGCAGACTCAGGAGCGCGGCGACACTTCCTTCACATCGAACCCCACACGTGCGTGCTTGTAGACAGAAACAACGCACCCATACTTGAAGGACAACTGGCAGACGTGCTCGCTGATCGACGATGCTTGGCTGTAGCGCTCAACGCCGCCAGCAGAGCAGTCATGGCGTACTTGCTCAACAACGAAGCAGTAAATATTACCGGCGGAGGGTCAACCTACAACGAGCAGATGGCAATTGCGTTTCAGGAGAATGGCGGACACCAACCGTTGCTCGCATACGTGTCCAACCCACACTTCCATGAACGCCATAACACGCCCATGACATGCCTGAAGCGAACCGCCGTGGAAGAAGTCTTGCGTGCAGAAATTCATGACACGTCTGACCGCATCTGGTCGGAACTGGTGAGATGATGAAACGCGTGCTGTTCATTTCCGGACACCCAGACGACCACATGACATCTGCAGGAACGCTGAACAAGCTTCGAAAGAAGGGATATGCACTGTTTGAAATAGTCCTGACTGGCGGCAGTGGAGGGTATGTCAAACCGGAAGAGAAAGACAAAATCGTCGAAATCCGCGACAAGGAATTTGCGGCCGCCAGCGCGCTGCTCGGCACAACCAAAACATGGAGCCTTGGCTTTGACGAGCACGAGCTGAGAATGAACAAGGACAACGTCGAAGCTGTGACAGCCGTTGTTCGGGAAGTGGATCCGGAAATCATCATTATTCCGAACAGGGACGACTACCACGAGACGCACCTTGAAACAAATAGGATTGCCACCAAAGCAATCAGAACTGCCATGAAACACCGCAAACTCAAGTTAGGCACACCACTTCAGCCACTTGCGGTGCTGGAATGGGAGTTTTCAGTTCCCAAACAGCCAGATGTAGTTGTCGATATCAGCGACGAATGGACGTTCAAGGAAAAACTGCTCGCGTGCTATAGCTCGCAG
>JACQMZ010000056.1 GCA_016203345.1 Candidatus Woesearchaeota archaeon
CTGCCAAACATCGTGTACCACATGGACGAGCCAGTCGCAGACCCGGCACAACTTCCGGTGTACGTCCTGTCCCGGGAAACCAAAAAAAACGGTGCAACAGTAATTCTTACAGGTGACGGCGGAGACGAAACACTCGCAGGCTACGAGCAAGTCAAGTTCATCACATACGCACAACCCTTCCGCATTGTTCCGCGAGCACTCCGCGTTGCCGGCGTCAAAACAGTCATGGCAGTGCTGCCTCCTTTTGTCAAAGACAAACTCTTCAAGTATGCCAGCAAACTTGGAGATGTTGCCACACAACGCGCAGTCAGCATGATGCATGACGTGCAGTCAGTCTCACACATGTACAAGGCAATCACCGGACTGTTCAGCGACGAAGAAATTCGCCAGCTCTCAACCCAGCAATTGCCTGAAACAGACCATGTCGCGCCTTACCTTCCGCCAGCCAGTCACAACGTGATCAACCGAATCCTCACCTTTGAAACAAAAGCATTACTTCCAGAACACATGCTCATGAAATCAGACAAGATGAGCATGGCATGGGCAATCGAAGGACGCGTCCCCCTCCTCGACCACGAACTCGTCGAGTACACGTTCAGAATGCCTGCACACCTCAAACTTCATGGAACAACCGAGAAGTATGTGCTCAAAAAAGCCATGCAGCCATTCCTGCCAAAAAAAATATTGCAAAGAGGAAAACAACGATTCTACGTGCCCATCGACCTGTGGCTCAAACGCGACCTGTCAGCGATGACGGACACACTACTTGACCCCTCATTACTGCACAGGCAAGGCTTCTTCAATCCAACAGCGGTGCAAAAAATCAAAGACAACTACAACCACGCACCCTTGTACTACGCACGACAATTATGGACACTGTTGACATTCCAAACGTGGCATGCGATGTTCGTGGAAGGGAGAAAGGCGAATGAACTCATGTGACAGCACATAGCAGCAATCCTTAAAAACACACCTTTGCTCCGCCCACGATATGAAACTTTTTTGGGCAATACTTGAAAAATTCCAGGCATTTGGCAAGCTTGTCGCCAGCATAATCAATTATCTTCTCTTGCTGGCCGTGTACATTGTCGGCGTAGGCCTCACGTGGGCAGGCACACGCATCAGCCGCAAACAACTCCTCTCCTACAAAAGCATAGAAAAAACATTGTGGCAGGACATGACCACAGACCACTCCCTCAGAAAAGCAAAACGGATGTTTTAACCATGAAAATCCTCGGCATCTCCTGCTTCTACCACGACAGCGCGGCAGCGCTACTTGTCGACGGAAAACTTATTGCGGCAGCGCAAGAAGAACGGTTCACACGCAAAAAACACGACACCAGCTTTCCAAAACTCGCCGCAGAATACTGCCTCAAACAAGCAGGAATCACTGCAAAAGATATTGACTACGTCGCCTTCTACGAAAAACCGGTCCTCAAGTTTGACCGGCTGCTGCACAGCTGCATCGACACATTCCCGTGGAGCCTGCACGCGTTCTGCAAATCACTACCCTCGTATTTCACTGAAAAACTCAGAATCCACAAAGTCTTGAAAAAACAATTAGGATACACTGGAGAAACCCTGTTTGCCAAACACCACCACAGCCACGCAGCATCAGCGTTTCTCTGCTCCCCTTTCACCGAAGCCGCAATACTAACTGTCGACGGCGTGGGAGAATGGACAACAACCTCCTACGGTTACGGCAAAGGCAACACGTTCACGCTTTTCAAAGAAATCGTGTTCCCGCACTCACTCGGCCTGCTCTACAGCGCCATCACCGGCCACCTCGGCTTCAAGGTCAACAACGACGAATACAAAGTCATGGGGCTCGCACCCTACGGCAAACCAGTCTACTACGAACAGCTGAGAAAACTCATCGACGTAAAAAAAGACGGCAGCTACGCGCTCGACATGAGCTACTTCACGTACCATTACGAAATGGCCATGACTGGCAGGAAATTTGAAGAAGTATTTGGGCCCAAACGCGTTAAAGAAAGTAAAGTCGAACAACGACACCGAGACCTCGCGGCATCTCTCCAAAAAGTGTTCGAAGACACGTTCTTCCAAATGGTCAAACACGTGCATCGCGAAACAAAGTGCGACAACCTCGTGCTTGCCGGCGGGTGCGCGCTCAACAGCGTCGCAAACGGCAAAATAACCAAAAACACTCCCTTCAAAAACATCTGGGTGCAACCCGCCGCAGACGACGCTGGCGGAGCACTTGGCGCGGCACTCTGGGCACAACACTGCGTGCTCAAAAAGCCACGATCCTTTGCCATGGACCATGCCTATTGGGGACCTGACTTCACCACAAAAGAAGCGGAACAGTTCCTCAAAGAAAACAAAATCAAATACACGACGCTGAAAACAGAAGAAATCGCCCCCACAACAGCCAAGCTCATCTACGACAACCACGTCATCGGCTGGTTCCAAGGCAGAATGGAATGGGGACCACGCGCGCTCGGCGCACGCAGCATATTGTCAAACCCGTGCAACGAAAAAATGAAAGACATCCTCAACGCCAAAGTAAAACACCGCGAACTCTTCAGGCCCTTTGCGCCAGTCGTTTCAGAAGAAGACGTGCACGAGTATTTCGACATTGACAAAGACGACGAAAAATTCATGCTGTTCGTCTACCCAATCAAGCCAGACAAACAAAAACTCATACCCGCAGTCACGCACGTCGACGGAACAGGCAGACTACAGACAATAAATCCGCAGCAAAACAAAAGATACTACGACACGATCAAGGAATTCCAGAAATTAAGCGGAGTGCCAGTGCTCATCAATACCAGCTTCAACATCCGCGGCGAACCCATCGTCTGCACGCCAAAAGACGCGTACCGCTGCATGATGGGCACAGGCATCGACTATTTGGTGATGGACAAGTTCTTAATCAAACGAGCGGATAACAGGAAAGATATGTGGGATTCTGAGTCATTGGCAAAAGATTAACATTGCTCTTGTTTGAATTTTCTGAGTTCGCGATGCTCACTCAAGAAAATTCGGTTAAAAAAATTTGGCCGCATTCACTACATTAGTTTTGCGCCGTTGGGCACTTTTCGCTCTGGTTGAGCCAGCACAATTTCTCCACGTTCATTCGAGAATCCTGTCGTTAGAACTTCAGAGACGAAATTCGCAATCTGTTTGGGTGGAAAATTAGTGACGCACACCACCTGTTTGCCCACAAGCTCATGCTTCTGGTAGACTTTTGTGATTTGTGCGCTGGACTTCTTCAATCCCAAATCACCCAGATCTATAAGGAGTTTGTACGCTGGTTTCTTTGCCTCGGGAAAATCATCAACTTCAACAATAGTACCTACGCGAAGGTCAATTCTTTCAAAGTCGCTCCACGTAATTTGAGACATACGCAGTCAAATGTGGGCTGTGTGTAAGAA
>JACQMZ010000058.1 GCA_016203345.1 Candidatus Woesearchaeota archaeon
AACAGAAGCTAAACACGTACAAAATAACTACTTATGCAACAATAATCTGCAGGCGTGTCTTGTCAACAGGCTCAAGAATGATTTCCTGCCCTTTCTTTAGTGAAAGGAACTCTGCCAACGCCTTAGGTATCCTGACGTCCAGCGCGTTGCCTACTTTCGATACCTTGCTTCTCGCACGCAGCCCCCACAAACCTCTACGTTTGACTTCTGCCTCAATTTTATCAGAAGCGACAGATTCGAAAAGGGTTTCCTTGCACTTGCTGCACACCAGCGCATCAAAAATTCCGATTCTTTCTGCTAAATTGACTCCTGTTGTATAGCCACTCTGAACTATTGATCACCGATTCGAAATCATTATAAAAGTGCCCTGTGCCGCGAATGTCATGATAGTTGACGACCGCGTGTACGGCGCACACGAAGTCACAGAGCCAGTGCTGGTCGAGCTCATTCAATGCCCTGCCCTGCAGCGCTTGAAAAAGATCGAGCAGTTTGGATTGCCGCAGGAATGGTGGCCCGTTCCTGGCTTTAAGCGGTATGAGCACTGCGTTGGCACCATGCTGTTATTGCGACACTTGGGCGCGTCCCTGGAAGAACAGGTTGCCGGACTTTTGTATGACGCGTCCCATACCGCCTTCTCTCACGTGGGAGATTTTGTTTTTGCAGATGGCGGACAGGGAAACTACCAGGATTCCATCCACGCAGACTTCCTGCAACGAACAGGAGTCCCGCAAATACTTTCAGCTCATGGATTTGACACCACACGCGTTTCTCACCTTGAAAACTTTCCTTTGCTAGAACAGCCGCACCCTGCCCTATGTGCTGACCGCATCGACTACACTCTAAGAGAGTTAGCATGCCAAAACAACCTGCTCGATTGGCACACACTCGTCGCCCATGAAAACGCCATCGCGTTCACTACCATCAATGCCGCACGAGAATTCGGCACACACTACCTCCACTGCCAACGCAACCACTGGGGCAGTACACAACTTACCACACTATACCATCTCTTCGCGCAGCTGCTCAAGACCGCAATTACTGATGGAGTACTGACTAAAGAAGACATGTTTACAGATGATGAACGAGTCATGAGCAGGCTCAAGTCAACGAAGCATCCATCAGTTTCTGAGTCCATGCGCCAGTTTTCATTCGGATACCGATTCCTGGATACAACAACACAACCTGACTATACGTGCAAGAAAAAATTCAGGCATGTTGACCCTCCTGTACTGCAGGACGGAAAACTCCAACCACTATCAACGCTCGATCCACTCTATCGCGCACGCCTTGAGGAAGAACGAGAATACAACGCGCAGGGCATAAGCGTCAAAATAATACCACGAACAGGGGTGTAAACGATGACAGAATATGGAACAGAGCTCGCAAAAATTGCGTTAAACATCAAGGCTATCAAATTGAATCCAAAACATCCATTCAAATGGGCATCGGGATTCTTTATGCCTATCTACAACGACAACAGATTACTGCTGGGAAAACCAGTTCATCGCCAATTTGTCGCAGAAGGGTTTGAGCACATCATCAGAACCAACAAAATTCCATATGATCTTATTGGAGGCACATCAACTGCAGGCATTTCCCCAGGCACAACGCTTGCAGACAGGCTACACGTCCCCTTCATCTACATCCGCGACAAGCCCAAAGACCATGGCTTACGCAACATGATTGAAGGAATTGATTCAGACTCAACACTCGACGGTAAAATCTGCGTCATCGTTGAAGATTTGATCTCCACAGGCGGCAGCTCGCTGAAAGCAGTACAAGCCGTGCGAAACGCACGCGGCACAGTAAACCACATGCTGTCCATCTTCAATTACGGACTCCCTGAAGCCACCCAACAATTCGCAGACGCTGAGTGCACTGTGCACTCTCTCCTGACGTATGACGTTTTGTTAAGGACTGCAAAAGAGCAAGGCACAATAACTGCGGATGATGTCCGCATGCTTGAAGAATGGCGTGCTGACCCATTCAATTGGGGAGCAAAACACGGATTTCCAAAAGGAGAACAAGTATCGTTCGCACAGAAATGGAAACAAACAGTCGAACTCAAGAATTCCATCCTGTGTGCAGGACTCGACCCTGCCGAATACGGCCAACGCGAAAACTCCATCCCACACGGGATTGACAAACACTTGTGGTGCATGCGGTTTGTTTTAGACGTCTCACCACACTGCGCGGCAGTCAAAATAAACAGGAACTACATCAAGGATTTCTCACGAGAAGAAACAAAAACACTAGTTCAACGCACTCACAACCTTGGGATGCTCGCGATCGACGACAGCAAACTCGTGGACATCGGAGAAACAAACGATGCAGGATTCTACCACGCGCAAGAAGAAGGATTTGACGCGGTAACGTACGCTCCCTTCCCCGGCAATACACAGGAAGCAGTCAAACAAGCACACGCGAAAGGGCTCGGACTCATTGGCCTCGTTCTCATGTCCAACCTGAATTTGAACCGATCAAGACCTCAACCATCCGCGGACTCAAAGGATACGAATACTTTGCGCTTCAAGTCGCCGAGTACAACGCAGACGGAATGGTCATAGGCGCGCCAAGCCCTGCTAATCACCTCAAAGAATTCGAAGTCCAACGCGCTAAAGCCATCGCTGGCGACAAACTTGTGCTCATGCCAGGAGTCGGCGCACAAGGCGGAGAGGCACAATCCATCATCAGCACTTTTGGCTGGGAAAACGTGATTGCCAACGTCGGCAGAGCGATTATGTATGCGCACAATCCTGCGCGGGAAGCACAGAAGTATAAAGAAATGCTGAATGGCTTCAAATAAACAGTAATGACTTGTTTCAGATAGAAAGTAATGATCTACTCTGACTCTTTCACCAAATCAGCAATATCTTTCCCATCAACGTGCGAGAAATACTTCACTCCATCTCTTTCGATGTAAACGTCTGGCGCTTCGCCGCCAATTGCTTGTTTCTGGACTATTTCGTTGCGTTCAGGAAAATAATGGTCAACAACCCGCGATCCTACATAACTAATGCCAAAGACCGCACCAATACCTAACATCCAACTAAAAGGAGATTCAAAGAGAGTTACTTTTATGTAGTCTGACCAAGATGGAATCGCACGTTGTGTCATCGCTATCGAAAATCAGCATTTGCTTATAAAGTTGGCGGATTCTCGATAAATTTATCAATTGGTACAATTTTGAACTCTGATTAAGTTGGTGAAAACGGTGTTTGTGGAATGATACGAAAAACGTGTGAAGAATGTCGAGGAGCCATTGTTAGGAAAAATGTAGAGTTCACCCTGCTGGGAGAAAGCTTAGGTTTATTCCCCGCAGACGTCTGTATGAAATGCGGAGAAGAACTTTTTGACGAAAAAACGTCAGATAGAATAGATGAGGTTGCCAAAAAGAAAGGATTGTGGGGATTGGCGGCGCGAACAAAAGTGGGGAAAGTGGGTACATCCATAGCTGTAACAATTAATAAAAGTATCGCGCAATTCATGAATCTTCAGAAGGGAAAGGAAGTGTATGTTCATCCGGAGAGCAAGAGAAAATTGGTGATAGAATTAACATCGTGAGGTGATCACATGGCAGTATTGAAGTGCACAAAATGCCCATCCAAAGTTGAATCCAACAGGTGTTGTGGAAATCCCATGCACGTGAAAGGCAAACTTCTTGCATGCGGAATGTGCGGCAAAGCTGTGGAAGTCAACAGGTGCTGTGGGCAGAACATGGTCGAAATGAAGTGAAAAAAACTGATAGAAATAATCTGACTACTTGGTCTTCATCACCCACACGCAATCCCACGGCGTGCCCGGATGGTTCTTGACGAAATGCTCGCAACGCTCGACATAAAGTTTAGACGTGGTATCCCCCAATCCTGCTGCCTTTTCAAAATCAATATGGGCTTCCTTGAATTTCGTCATTCGATATTTTTTCAACCCAGACGCGAACAAGTGAATAATCTTCTCTGTACTTTCTGAAACTTTTCCCTTGCCAACCAATTCATAAATCGTTATTGGTTCTTTTTTTCCTTTCACGCGCACAAAGTCCAGCTCGCGGAAGACAAAATCCTTCGGAAGATTTTTTTTCGTTGACTCGCTTACAATGATGTGCGTTCCGTATTCCTTGTTGATGCCTTCCAAACGCGAAGCAAGATTAATCGTGTCTCCCATGCACGTGTAGTTGAAACGCATGGCGCTTCCCATGTTGCCAATGACTGCGTCGCCTGTATTCAACCCAATGCCGATATCGAGCAGTGGAACACCCTCCTTCTTCCATTTAATCTGCAATTCCTTCAGCTTGTCAATCATTGCGAGCGAAGCAGTGCATGCGCGCACGGCATGATCCTTCTGCTCCAAAGGCGCGCCCCAAAACGCCATAATCGCATCACCTATGTACTTGTCCACCACGCCACGACTTTCCATAATGATGTCAGTCATGGCAGTCAAGTACTCGTTCAACACGTGCACCAACTGTTCTGGCGACAACTGCTCAGACAACGTGGTAAAGCCCCGAATGTCAGAAAAGAAAATCGTGATGTTCCTCCGCTCGCCACCCAATTTGAGCTTTTCAGGATGCTTGAAAAGTTCAGCAACCACTTCGGGAGCGACATACTTGGTAAAGGCCTCAATCGCCTGACGCTTCTCCTGACGCTCCACAACATACAACGCAACAACGTTTGCACCATACGTGAAAAACACTGCAAATGGCAGAAACACCATGTCCAACAACACACCCCTCTCGAAAAACTGAATGATGGCCACCAAATACCCGACAAGGAACAATACGCACAACCCTGCCACTATCCACGAATTCCACCGCGCCAACAACACAGATAATGCCGCGCACGCCACAAAAACAGCCAACAACACGCTCCACGCAGGCTGACTGGACAGAAACCTCCGCGTCAACAACATTTGCACAAAATTCGCCTGAATTTCAACACCAGGAACAGGAACCCCTGCGCTTGTCGGCGCCAAATGGTCGTCATGCAAATCAGGAGCAGTAGAGCCAATCAACACAATCTTGTCGGTGAAAGAAGAAGACTCCACCCTCATGTGCAGAACGTCTGTCAGCGACACCGTCTCAAACGATCCCTTCGGCCCCACCATATTGATTAAGAGACGATTCTCTTTTGGAGCAGAAACCGGCGCCACGCGGCGGGCAACCTCTTCAGCAAACAACCTGTGATCTCCCTGAATGTTTGAGTTTGCTGAACGCGTAATGCCATCAGGATCAGTCGCCAAATTAATAATTCCCACTGCACTTGCCGCCGCACGCAGTTCTGGAAGCGGCAGAATCGTCGCCTTGCTCACCACCAGATTACCCTGTTTCTCAAATTCAGAATACTCGCCAGCGAGCACCACATTGCCTGCCTCTCGAACTGCAGATGCCAGCGCGCCATCCACTTCAGCAGTAGTCGGTTCGGAAAACACCACGTCAACACCAACCACACGAGCAGTCTTCAGCATGGGCAACACCTGCGCAAACACAGACCTGTTCCAAGGCCAACGGCCAATGTCCTGCAAACTCTTGTCATCAATAGCCAGAATCACAAAATTACTCAGAGGCTCACTTCCATACAGCGGGTCGTGCAAGCGCGACTGGAAATTAGAAAACATCCCTGCAAGAAAAGACGCACACAATACAAGAGCTACAACAAGGCCAATCCTGACACACGCCCAATCCCTATTACGTTCGATCATGCGCGGTTTTACTTAAACTCCTTCATCCTCTGCCTGACCTTCTTAATTTCCTTTGTCAACATCAGCGCACGCTTTGCTTTCGGACGGAGAAGCGCAGGGGTTTTCTCGTAAAGCTCGTCTTCACTCATCCTGCCCTCGTCAATTTCAGTCATCTGCTTTCGCATCTGATCTTCAGTCATACCCCTCTGCCTGGCCTGATCGAGGAGGAACTTGTGCTTTCGCAACTCCCTCTCGCGCACATGACTCAACATCCTCAAAGATCTCTCAGCAAATTTCTTCATGCGGGCATGATGCTCCACCGGCATGTCTTCTTCCACGAACTTATCCTTCAACGCACGCTTGAATTTACGCACCTTCATCTTCTGCGGATCATCAGGCGTGCCATAATCGACAACGCCATCAGCAACCTCCAACTCCTCATCAGACAAGAAAAACTCAGTCCCACGAACCGTTGCCACAGTCGACGGGGTTTTGACCGTATACTCTGCAATTCCCGACAACCGCGTCACCTTGCTCCACGTCTCACCTGCCAACTGGGAAACAGCAACACTCTTTGATGAAACCTTTTCAAGCACAACTTCAGTGTTTGGCTGCAAGGAAAGCATCTCGCCCTCAAAGAAAACAACAGTAGCCTCGCCATCTGTGGTCTTAACACCCGCGCCACGCGGCAACTCCATTTCATTCGCGCCCTGCACCCATCCCCTGCCCACATTCACTTCAACAACACCAGACTCGATATACAAAACAGCAGGAGTGGCAGAAGCAGGAGCGAGAACAAACCAGACACCCACACCAAGCAAGACAAGAACCAACAACGCGCCAATAACATATTTCTTCATGACCACCTGCACTACACTGAGGTTTAAAAAGGTTTTCTTGCGTGTGCCTGTCATGCCGCCAAACAAGGACGAACTGACAAAGACAGTACGTGAATTCTATACCCACTATCGCGTTCTCTCCTTCGCAAACGCAGTCAACATATGGTGGTGCATCAGCTACAGTACAGGACGCTTTGCGTACGAATTACTTGCGAATGACCGTGCGGATTTTGACCAGTTCATGCACATGAGTATGGGTGTTGCTACTGCCTTGGGCGGCCACTACCTGATTAGGCACTGCGAGTCAATGTTGAACAAAGCACAGAGCTTGCTTGAACAAGCAGTCCACACACCTGAGAGTCTCCCATGACACTTGACCACCTGATAGACACAATACTACGCATTGAGCGGAAACACCGCAAGGAACTCATGCGACATTTTCCGCCTACGCTCCAGCGCGCGTTTGCTAAGCTTCCTTTTGATGCACGACACGCACTGGACGCTTTTCATGCAGCCAATCCTGACTATCTTCATGGAGCGGGATCAAACAGAGTCATACTGCGGGTGACGAATGACGACAAACAAACACAAACTGAAATGAGACAAGTCGCACTCCAATGCCACTACGCTCAACAACTCGTTAACCTTTTCAACGAGTGGAAGACGCATAAACGGCGACGCTTCAACACCGCATACCTTTCAAGCTTACGCGAAGGACAAAACCTTATACAACAAAGCCAGAGAAGCATATCAGGCGGATTTACACGCATCGAGGCGCTGGCAGGTGAACTCGCGCCAGACATCCTCAAGTATTGGAGTTACCGCAACACATAAATCACTCTACTTGTTTTCTCCATCTCATGAAAGTATTACTGGCAATTGCAGGCGTTGGAATTCTCGCGGCGCTTATGGTTCTCGTCCTCCCGAATCTTGCGCCTTCAAAAGCCACTGAAAAACTCACCGAAGCGCAACTCATCGACGACGACTTCGTGCTGGGCCGCGCAGGCGCGCCTGTCCTCATCGTCGAATTCGGCGACTTCCTGTGCGAGTACTGCGCGAAATTGTCCGCAGACGTCATGCCTGTTCTTCGCAAACAGTACATCGACACAGGCAAGGCAAAAATGGTCTTCAGAGACTTCATCAGCCCTTCACACGCAACAGCAGTGCCGGCATCAGCCGCTGCTCACTGTACCAAACAGAAATTCTGGGACATGCACGACATCCTGTACCAAAACTCATACACCGGAGACCGGTGGAGCACTCTGGAAAATCCTGTTTCCACATTTGCAGCATATGCCGACCGCCTTGGCACCAACATATCGTCCTGCATGGCAACGCCGCAAATCCTTAACGAAATCAATGACGACATCATGAAAGGACTTGCGCTCAACGTGCTTGGCACGCCCACCATCATGATCGGCAACGACAAAAAAGGATTTGTGCGCGTGCTCAGCGCACAGCCCACAACAGTGTATACAAACATAATAGAAGAAATGTTACGCTAAACGAATTTTTCGAATTCACCGACTTCGTCGGCTCATTCAGAAAAATTCAGGTGACGAAAATGAGAGTGCGAACAACGGAGGAATTAAGGGGTTTGCTCAGTCTTCAAACTGTTGTGTATTCGTGTTTGGCATTTGGGGGTTTGGTGGCGGTCAGCGTCATTCTGCAAAATTACTCGCTCATGTACAACACGCTCTTCAGCGACTGGAGCCTGACAAGCAAGGCGTCCATCCTTGCAGGAGTAATGGGAAAAACACTCTACTCCACCCCGGGAATTCTTTTAGCACTCACTGGAACTTTGATGGGCGCCAACATCGCGCTTCGGCAAAAAACAGCAGTGTGCGGCGTGCTTGGCGCGGCAGGAGCAGGATGCGCGGCGTGCGGCATTAGTACGCTTAGTGTCCTCGGACTTGCTGGAATTGCCACATTACCCATGAAGGGTCTAGAACTGTCCTTCATCAGCATTGCACTGCTGCTGACCACACTGATCGTATCACGTCAATAAGTATAAATACACGAAGAGTGTGGAATCAGATATGGAAGACGCACTTGCAGTCCTCATTCCGGTACTTGTTTTGGCATCCAGCGGAATCCTGCTATTATTCCTGAGCACAGTGTGAAAACGGCCGGGCAATTTTTTGTTCAGGAAGCACACACACGGTGTGATACCCTCCAACCAAATGCTTTCCTGCCGCATCGCGAATTTTGCGCTGAGTCACCTTGCGAATCAAACGAGCATATTCTGTAGGCAACGGATGCCTGTGCAGTTCATGCGACAACAAGTAATTGGCATATTCATCAGCCTCACAAATATCGTTCTGCAATTCTGCGAGCATCGCCTTTCTTACTCGATACCACTCTGCGGCGGATGGCCCCTTCGACGCAAGATCTTCCAATTGACCATGAATTAATGACTGTACACGCCCCACATTTTGCGGAAAGCAACTCACCTGCCATGACAGCAAACTGCTTTCCGCACTTTGAACCTCAAGATTCGCAGTTGGCGTATACACCAACCCATGTGCCAATCTTAGTTCTCGAAACATGCGAGAAGTCCACAAATCAATACTATGAAAAGTTCGTACCGCACACTCCAGCGGAACAAATTCAGGATGCTCTGGACTAATGCTGTACTTGCCCCCTGCCACGTACGCCAACCCCGACGGTACAAACTCCGTCTTGTTGCCATAACCCGCCATTGACAGTTGAGAAATTGCCGGAACGCTTCCTGTGCAAAGGTCGCCAAATACTCGTTCTGCAAGATCTCGCACAACGGTAACATCAGTTTTTCCCACAACAACCAAAACCATATTGTTCGCAACACAGTACCTACTTTTGAAATCCTGTATGTCAGTACGAGTGACGCGCTTAACGCCCCGTAATTCGTCCTGTGATGATCCAACTCCCTCTAGCATCGAGTTCAGCAAATCTTCGCAACGATCGCTTGGACAGTCTAATTTCTTGCCTCCTTCCAACATCAACGCATTCCGCTCCTTCTCGATATGACTATCAGGATGGTCAGAAAACGTCACATGACTTCTCAAGATCTCCAAAAACCTTGGCAGCGATCGCACAGGCAAAGTGCACTCATACGTTTGGTAATCGCGGTACGTACTCCCATCAACAGAACACCCCAAGGACTCGATCGTCTCCAAATGCTCAGGAATAGTCAAATGCTCAATAAGATGCGCCAAGCCCAGCTTCCCTGGTGGATCACGCGCATAACCTGCCTTCGTGCACAAGATGACATGCGAACGGCGAAAGGAACCCTTGTGCGCCCACAGCACCAGTCCGTTATCAAGCACATACCGTTGCATGCGTGCACACCAGCGTCATGATTTAATAACGTATTGTAAACACTCTCCACGAATTTTCCGAACTCACTCGGCATGGCCTCGTTCGTTCAGGAAAATTCTGGGGAACAAATAAATAGGGAGACATCCCCTAAGGTGCAACATGAACGTCATTCCTTCACGACGCGCGGCAGGCGTCACGTACGCCATACGCTACGTTGAACGATTCGCGCAAGCCCGTCGAGCTGCTGGCAAAGATATCCTCAACCTTAACATCGGAGACCCTGCCAAATATGATTTCGACGTGCCCGCACACCTGAAAACGGCAGTGAAAAAAGCGCTGAACGACAAAAATTATTACAGCCCATCGGCAGGCCTGGACGAGGCACGCGACGCAGTTGCCAAACACCACGGCGTGTCAATGCAAGACGTCTTCATTACCGGAGGAGTCACCGAAGCAATCCAAATCATACTCAACGTGTTGTTAAACCCGCAAGACGCAGTCATGCTCCCCAAACCGACCTATCCATTATACACTGCGCAATGCATGGCGCTCGGATTGAAGTACGTCTACTACCCAACAGATGACCAGTGGCAGCCAACAGTACATACTGTTCCAGCCAACGCCAAAGCGCTTGTCGTCATCAACCCAAACAACCCCACAGGAGCAGTATACTCGAAAAAAATACTCAAAAACATCGTTAATATTGCAGCAACCAACAAGTTCGTCCTGATAGCAGACGAAATCTACGACCACATGGTGTTTGAAGAACACACGCCACTCGCGAAAATAGTCAAAGACGAAGTTCCCCTTGTCACCCTCAACGGGTTGTCCAAGAATTTTCTCGCGCCAGGATGGAGAATCGGGTGGATGGCCCTCAAAAACATGGAAACAGGACTCTTGACTGACGCAATCCAAAACCTGCTGGAAAGCAAACTCTGCGCTCCAACACCGTTTCAATTCGCCATCAAGCCAGCGCTCACCGGCTCACAAAAACACATTCCACAAATGGTGAGAAAATTGAAGAAAAGAAGAGACTACGTGTACAAGCGCTTGAACGAAATACCCGGCATGTCCTGCACAAAACCCGGAGGGGCGTTTTATGCTTTCCCAAAAATCCCTGCAGAAGACGACTACAACTTTGTCAGACGGCTCTGTGAAGAAACAGGCGTATTGTGCGTTCACGGCAGCGGGTTCGGAAAACCAGGACACATGAGAGTCGTGTTCTTACCACAAGAGAAAGTATTGGAAGAGGCGATGGAGAGGATTGAGGGGTTTGTGCGAAATCTGAAAGGACGTTAAGCTGCTCTTGAAGCGAATTTCTCGAGTTCGCAGGCTCACACGAGAAATTCGGCTGTCAAGTTTCGCAAACTGCTTCTCAGCATATTCAGAGAACTCTATAGAGAACTTTGAATAACTATCAAATTTGTCAAAGTTCTCAATAG
>JACQMZ010000003.1 GCA_016203345.1 Candidatus Woesearchaeota archaeon
AAATTTCTGAGCGTCTCAAAAACCACCATGATGGTGTCCCGTCCAATAAAAAACCAGTTGCAAAATGGGTATGGTGGTTCTCGAGAATTCGTGTTCATGAAAAACCTTGCGGTGAGAGAGCGAGGACAGAAGCTAAACACGTACCTCACAAACGCACGACTTCAAACCCTTTAATTTCGTGGAGTTTAAACGCCTGTTGCGCATCGACAATGAATCCCCTATTGAAGTCAACAATGATGTAACCAGCATCAACTTGCGCAGACCCCTTTGGCATCGGATGCTTCAATAACAGCGCTTTGATGTCCCTCCAATGAGCAGTAAGACTGTGCATATCGTCTCCGTGAACCAGGATCAGAGTAACCTCAGACATGGGCGCTTTATATCTTGCATCCTTTAAGTGTGTTAGGGTCAAAAAACCGGAAAGTTTTCGGCGGAAAAGCATAAATATCCGGCTCTCTGAATGCCCTTCATGGCCAACGCTGATCTTGCAAAGCTCCTGTATGAGATTGCCGATCTTCTTGAACTCTTAGATGTTGCATGGAAACCTATCGCATACAGAAAAGCAGCGCGCAGCATTGAGTCACTGAACATGGACGTCTCTGAGTTGCATCAGAAAAAGGGATTAGAAGGCATAAAGGAAATCAGCGGGGTTGGTCCAGGGATTGCAGGCAAGATTGTAGAATACATCAACACTGGAACCATTGGAGAATTGAAAAAACTTGTTGCCAGCGCGCCCAAAGGAGTAGAGCAGTTCATGCACGTGCCGGGAGTGGGCCCAAAGAAAGCGCTCGTGATTGCAAAAGCACTTCGCGTGTCAACCATTGCAGACCTCGAACGCGCATGCAACGAGCATAAGGTGTGCAAAATCAAGGGGTTTGGCGAGAAAAGCGAAGCTGACATTCTGCGAGGGATTTCCATCAAGACAAAAGGCAAGGATCGCGTGCTTTTAGGTGCCATACTTCCTATTGCGCGCGAACTTGCCGACCATCTCAGGACTCACCCAGCAGTTCAGAAACTGGAAATTGCAGGAAGCATCCGCCGAATGAAAGAAACCTGCAAAGACATCGACTTTCTTGTACTATCAAAAAAGCCAAAAGCAGTCATGGACTACTTCACCACATTGCATGAAGTCAAGCACGTGCTTGCCAAAGGCGACACGAAATCAACAGTGATCCTGAATTCAAACATCCAGGCAGACGTGCGCGTCCTGGACGAAAAAAGTTTCGGCGCTGCACTCCAGTATTTCACCGGAAGCAAAGACCACAACGTAGCGCTGCGTTCGCTCGCCATCAAGAAAGGCATGAAACTCTCAGAATACGGACTGTTTGACCGCAAAGGAAGCTACCTTGCAGGCACGACTGAGCAGGACGTGTACCTCAAGCTCGGCCTTTCGTACGTCGAGCCAGAACTGCGCGAAGCCACAAACGAGATCAACATTGCACGTCAAGGCACGCTTCCCCAGTTGATTCCGTACAACGCCCTCAAGGGAGATCTCCATATGCATACCACATGGAGCGACGGGTCGCACACCACAGAAAACATGATACGTGCCGCGCTTGCGTTGGGCTACGAGTACATCGCGATCACAGACCATTCCCGTTCAGAACGCGTCGCCCGAGGACTTGACGTCAAGCGACTGCTCCAGCACAAAAAAGAAGTTGAACAACTGCGCAAAAAATACGACGACATCACCATTCTTTTCGGATCAGAAGTCAGCATAAAACCAGACGGAACCCTGGACTATCCTGGCAAGATTTTGAAAGAACTTGACTGGGTGATCGCGAGTGTTCATTCACGGTTCAAGTCGCCGCCAGAAGAAATGACAAAAAGAATCATCCGGGCAGTTCAACACCCGAGCGTTCATGCGCTTGGCCATCCAACAGGCAGAATCCTACTGGCGCGCGACCCGTACGCCGTCTACCTCGACAAAGTCGCCTCTGCAGCAGCAGAACGCGGCGTGGCACTTGAAATCAACTCCTCCCCAGGACGACTCGACCTCTCTGACGCGAACATACGGCTCGCCAAATCTCACCACGCAAAATTTGTCATAAATACAGACAGCCACAGCACCGACCAAATGAAATACATGGAATTAGGCATCGCACAAGCACGCAGAGGATGGCTGGAAGTGAAAGATGTCATCAACACGTTGCCTTTGAAAAAGTTTTTGAAGGTAATTCAACATTAACGAACCACCCATTTATATATTTCCTCATGAGAGAAGGCAGGATGCATCCTCTAGTCCACCGCATTTATGGCGTTCATCTTTACGCTTCAGGCCAACTCCGTCGGTTGTATGACTGGGTGGTGTCTTGGGGGCATACGAGGTATGGAACGTGGGCATTGTTTGTGCTCGCATTTGTGGAGAGCAGTTTCTTTCCAATACCTCCGGATGTACTCATCATTTGTTTGTGCATGTCCAACAACAATAAAGCCTTCTGGTTCGCGGCGGTGTCTACTGTCGGTTCTGTGCTGGGTGGTTTGTTCGGCTACGTGATCGGCTACGCGTTTTATGAGGCTCTCGCAAAGCCATTGATTGCCGCGCTGCACTACGAGCATTACTTTAACCTTGTCGGCCAGTCGTTTACTGACAATGCCTTTCTTGCAATCTTCGGCGCAGGATTTGCTCCCATTCCGTACAAGGTGTTCACGATCGCCGCAGGCTTTTGGAAAATAGACCTTTCAGTATTTGTGCTTGCGAGCATAGTTGGCCGCGCCAGCAGGTTTTCTCTGGTCGCCGGACTAATGTATTTCTTCGGCAAACGCATGAGCACATTTATTGACCGCTACTTCAATGTGCTGAGTTTGTTGTTGTTCATCATCGTCATAGGTATTGTGGTTTTCATCACGAGGCTGTATGCTCCGTAGTAGCTCATGCAATAACACCTAGAAAATTCCTGAACGAGCGCGCGAGTTCGGAATTTTCAAGGGAAATTCTTTTATACTCTCACATCCTGAAGTGGCTCATGCGCTGGCTCTTTGCACTCTTCATACTCCCCATGGCAGTTGCCCTTGATGTGGCGATTGTTCCAGATGAACTGACGTTTGTCGTTCCAGCTGGCGGATATGTGGCGCATACCATGTACATTCAAAGCGCTGGCGGCACACCGTTGCACGTGGAGTTCTCACTCTCTCGATCCCTTGTGCAGTATATGCACGTGGTTCCCGAAAGCAACAGCATCTATCGCATGTACACCATCATACCCAAATCCACTCCTGAACAAACCCTCTTAGGCACGCTTGTTGTGCAGCTGACAGCAGATAACAACGCTATCACCAGTGCAGACGTTCGCACCATTCAAAAGAAAATACCTGTCATCATCAAAGTCGAAGGGCAATTGTCTTCGCCTGCCACTCCTCCTGTACATCAAAAAGAAGAGCCCATCATACCCCTCTCGTTCAACACACTTCCCCTTGCGTTCCTCATCATCATCATGGTCGTTATTGCGAATGCCGCCCTTAGGAGGCGCCTGTGACTGACCCGCTTATTCTCAGCGTCAGCGCCGCGTCCATAGCCACAATCCTCGGACTGCTCCTCTACATCAAGTATTTTCAAAACAAATTGCGCAAGCACATTTTCAGGAATGACGAGTATCTGGAATACTTCAAAAAACTGTAAAAGTACATAAAAGACCATGAAAGAATATCTTTTGTCACCGCTGGTTATTGCAGGACTTTCCACACTCCTTTTTGTCGTTGCCGCAGGCAACCTTGCTCTTGCGTTTCAGGGCAGTGCGTTCCTTGACGGAGACTGGTGGAGGTTGTTCACGTTTCCGTTTGTTCACGTCAGCCCATCACATCTGGCGCAAAACCTTGCCGCACTCGCAGTCTCCACTGTTTTGGCGTACGAGCTCGTGCTTGGTCCAGGATTGTTTGTTTGGTTGTTTTCACTCAGCAACATCGTACTGGCCCTTGCTGCGCTGGCATTCTTTCCCGACAGGTATCTTGCCGGCGCAAGCTTTGGCGTGTACGCGATCACCGGCGGACTGTCACTGACGCCAAACCCCTATGTCCAAGTTCCAGTTCTCTTCGGACTCCTGTTCGGCATCACTCTTCTCGGACACGTGACAAACGCGAGCGCCGCTGTTCATGTGATGGGATTCCTCATTGGTTCAGGCATTGCACTTGTCCGCAGAAAACACCGGCCAATGGTTTTCACAAATACAAACCCCTCACACGGAATCTCTTGAATGAGCCGAATGAAGTTCGGCGAATTCAGAGATTCCAACCGGAATCTTTTTTAACTTCAAAGTCAGTGGGTGTTCAGATGCAGAAGGAAAAAACAGGGGTGGCAGGTCTTGACAAGATGCTTGGAGGCGGGCTTCCGCAAGGAAGGTCTGTCCTTGTCTCTGGAAGCTGCGGCACAGGAAAGACCATACTCGCATATCACTTTGCCGGACACGGTCTGGCAGAAGGCATACCCACCGTATTTGTCACCCTCGAACAATCCAAAGACAAGGTAATGGCAGACGCTGGCAAGATTGGCATCCCGCTAAAGAAATATCTGGAGTCAGGAAAACTCGCGCTTATTGGCGGATCAGTCGGCACGCTGAGATACTACAAGCTACGAACAAAGGCGAAACTCGACGACATGCTTGACGAGCTCCGTGACGTTGTCCAGCAGTCAAAGGCGAGACGAGTCGTGATAGACTCTGTAAACCTCTTCACACTCCTCTTTGATACTGATATGGAGCGCAGGCTTGCATTCGCTTCTCTTGTCGCTCAACTTGAAGAACTAAACTGCACGACACTCATGACATGCGAAATACCTGAAGGAGAAAAACACCTCAGCTGGTACGGGTTTGAAGACTTTGTCGCTGACGGAGTCATCCTGCTGCGAAGAATACCCTGCGATTCCTGCATGGAGCGGGCAGTCTCTGTTATCAAACTTCGCGGAAACGAACACGACACTCAGGAACGTCCCTTGTCAATCACGAGCAAAGGATTAATTATCTACACAGACAAAGAGCCGGCACATACCAAATTCGGATTGCATACGGATTCATAGAAACATGATTTTCCTGAACGAGGACGCGAAGTGTCCGAGTTCGGAAAATCAGAATCCTTTGTCCTTCAACACCACAAGTCCCTTGTTTGTTATTTTCATCGGAACAGGAGACTTTTCATGAGGTGTACGGCGCATCTTAAGCACGCGAATCGCCCGGTCAGCTTCCCCGCCAATTCCTGCATTATGCATGGTGATAACTGCATCTGCAATAAATTCAACAACACCATCACGGGACAACTTGTTGCTGGACGTTACGTCTAAACTCGCTTCGCCCTCAACTTCAGCAGTTGCAACAGTCGTGCACCTGAGCGCACGCAAAAGATCAGTCAGCAAATACATCTCCCTGCGCATCTTGTAAAAATTGCCCTGAAACACCATGGACAAAACAGAAACACTGTCAATCACCACAATCTTTACACTGTTTTTCTTGATGATTTTGGCAAATTCATCCGGGTAATTCGGATTGGATAATGGCTTCAACGAAACAAAAAAACATTTTTCCTTCTGGCTATGGTCAGAAAAATCCCACCCAAACTCCGCCGCATCACCGATCAAGGCATCAACATTCTCCTCAAACGTAATGAACAACACTTTCTGCCCAGACTTGATCGAGTTGTGCGCAAACTGCAAAGAGAAAATTGTTTTACCTGTACCTGTTCCGCCAGTCACAAGATTGAACGAATCAGGCACAAACCCTCCATCTATGAGTGCATCAAAACCTGAAATTCCAGTCGGTATACGGTCTCCTTTTCCCATAAGTCACCTTCTTTTGGCAGTACATTCATCCACTGGTTTTTATACTTTGCTTCGAATTTTGCGAATTCGGACGCTGCGCGTCCTCATTCAGCAAAATTCTAGTTAATTTTATATATCCTGACGGCAAAGGTCAGTCTATGCTGTCCCCTTTTATCAAAAAACTCATGTTTGCCCGCCAGTTTGCCATGATGGACGGCAAAATCGAAGTCCTTGGGCGACGACAAGTCATGCTTCCTTTCGAACTTCTCTCTGACCTGCAAAACGTTGACGAACAAAAAACGTACAGCATCATCAAACAAGACATCAACCAAACCATGGAAGCATTTGCCAAACGAATCGGCTCAAGCCCCACTGGAATGTTCAAGAACATTGAAGAGATTTTTGAGTGCTTTGGACTTGGCAAGCCGGAAATCATCGTCCTTGACCAAACAAGAAAGGCGGCAGTCATCAGGTTTCATGACAATCCAGTCCAGCAAGTGTCAGCCGCAGTCCTTCCAGGCGCGCTCGCAGGAATGTTTTCATTCCTGTTCGGCAAACCTGTGGACTGCACGTTCAAAAAATGTCCTGTAAAAGGAGGCGCAACCTGCGAGTTTCACATCAATTAAAGAATTATAAGTTACGTCGTGCATAAAAAGAGGAAAAAAGAGGAACGATGGCAAATTTAGTCCGAGTCGGCACCGGATTTTCGCAGGAAAAGGACAGCAAGATTGCTGCAGAGCTCGCGCTAACCCATGCATTGAGCACACTTGGAGGAAAACCTCCACAACTCACTTTGGTCTTCTACAGCGGCGATTTTGATCCGTACGCGATTTCAGCTGTTGTAAAAAAACAGCTTGGCAAACTCCCGTTCGTCGGAGGATCCACCGACGCTGTGGTTTATGATGACCGCTTGCACACTTTTGGCATAGCAATCGCGTGCGTGTCCTCAGACTATCTGCATTTTGGCGTAGCAGGATGCGACAACATTTCCAAAAACACTCTCGCAAAAGCCAAAGACACGATCAGACACGCCGTGCAAGCCATCCCTCTGGACCATTACACCGATGCGTACATGGCGTTCAACAGAATGAAAAAAGGCAACATCACAGGCATGATCCGCATCCCAAACTTTTTCTCCTTTGTATTCACCCGCGGCTTCCAGGTTGTCCGCATGGGCAATGAAGACCTCATCATTGACGGCATGAACGAAGAAGTCGGCTATTACATTCCCTTGTTTGGCGGCAGCCTCGGCGACCACATGGAAAAAGTATTCAACCAAACCCCATACGAAATCTACGCATTTCACAACGGAAAAGTGTATCGGGATGGCCTTGTATGTGCATTTGCGTGCACAGACCTTCTCTATGCACATTCTTTAGAACATGGATACAACATTACTAACAAGCTCGGAGCGGTTACAGGGGTTGCCAACGGAGGATTTGTCGTCACGGATGTCAATCATCAAAACGTAACGGACTGGTACGCGTCACAAGTAGGGTCATCCAAGCAGAAGTTTCTCAAAAACATCCTGTACCACACACAGAAGAACCCAGTCGGCATCCCTGATGGATTTGGCCACATCATCATGCGCGCAGGAGGAGTGCCATTCAAGAACTATTTATCGTACATCGCGCCGTTTCACGAAAACGCCCCTGTTTTTGTCATGGATATGGTGTCGAAACCACACATCATGAAAGCCACAAAAACAATCAACGGCGACCTGCACAAACAATTGAAAAAACACATGGATCCCTGCTTCACATTCGTCACCACGTGCTCAAGCAGAAGACTCCTTCTGCAAGACGACCTGAACAAAGAAGTGGCCATGCTCAAAAAACACCTCCACTGCCCTATCTTCGGATTCAGCAGTTTTGGCGAAATCGGCAGCAAACCAGCAAGCCCATCGCATTTCCACCACCTGACCATAAACGTGTTCACATTGTATGATGAGCTGCTCACCAACCTGAGGTGAGGGGTCTTGGCAGACAATCATTTTTCTGAACAACTGGAACATGACAAAGAACTGCTCGACAACACGTTTGACGCAAACGACTGGGACACTGACATTAGCCCACTCTCGCTCCCCCATTCATTCTGGGGCAACCTTGCCCTTGACTTTATGCCTGCAAAAGACCGCGAAGTCATGCTCAGCAGCTTCCTCCGTTGGAGTATCCGCCGCGCGTTTACCACCACGCCATTATACAGGCATGATCGTTACTCTTCGTACGACGTGGCTGGTGTGCACCAACTTAGTGACATTCTGACTGTGCCACTCCTCGTAAAAGACGGACATGCAGACGCAGGACTGCCAGGCTTTCGGGACAGCGCGCAGGAAGACCCTGAACTGCTCCGCCCGCATGACATCCACTCTGCTCACGTGTACAAAAGCGGTGGCACCAAAGGCGCAAGCACGCCAACATACATCACAGACAACGATCTTAGCATCGAAGCATACTCCCTGGCGCGGCGAAGCTTTCTTTCAGGAGGCATGCGCGCCCACGAAAGACTCTACAGCTGCTACAACCCCACCCATAAAGGCGGCGAGCTCATCAAGCGCGCAGGCATGATCCTCGGCAAACGCACGGTATTTGTCAAACGCCCAGAAGATGATGTGGCACAAGTCGTGCGAGACCTCAAAGCCCACAAAATAACGACCATAGCGGCAGTTCAACCCCCGCTTCACCAGAACAGCCAAACCACAAAAAAAGGCACGTCATTCCTCAACATCTTTGAAACAGGCCACACCCTCTTCGGATCAGGAGGCCAGGTGCAGAAGGCGTTTGTCACCGGATACGCACTTCCGGACGAGCTTATCCGCCTCGCAAACGACATAGGGCTTTCACTGTTTACTGCATGGGGATCAACAGAAGCCATAGTCGGCGCAACATCCACAATAGGAGGGCCGGAAACGCGCGTTTGCAAGCACAACAACCAACACCTTGTTTTAGGACCACATGCGCTCATGGTTGCCAAAATCGCAGAGGGCAGGCTCGTGCCTGCAAAAGAAGGCGAAGAAGGGATTCTCCTTGTCAACACCATCGCGCGGGAAGGCACCCTGTACTTCAATTACGCCATTGGCGATGTTGCAACTGTTGTAGCCACATCCTGCCCGTGCGGCCGCACAACCCCGGTTATTGGCAACATCAAGCGTATTGACAACCCGGCAGAAATTTTCAGCATGGGGTGCAGGCTTGATTGACATCAACAACTTCATCGCTGGGAAACAACACAGCGGATATTCACCCCGCTATAGTCTGGCCACAACATTTTTTGAACAACAGTATACGCTTCCAAACTCTTCCAGCGTAGAAATAGGGCTTGCCCTTAGCACTGCCCGCACCGCCATCCCTCAAGCCAACGCGCTCAAGTTCTCGCAAAGAAAAAACATTCTGGCACAGGCGTCTGCCAATCTCACCGTGAATCCTGAGCACGAACAGTTCATTGTTGCCGCCACGGGCATGCCGCTCAAGCACGTGAGGCAACGGCTCGACCTTGGACGATACCTGTTCACCGTGCTACCAGACATCTGCGCTCAACGATATGGACTACACAACGGCCAGTACATGCGTGCCATACACCACGGACACAAGAAAGGGTATGAACTCAGAATTCCCCGTGATGGTCCAATAAGCGCGTTCCTGCCGCCAAACGATCCGGCAGAGCCATTCTTTGTCTTTGCCCATGCTGTTCTTGCCGGACAGGCCATTATCGTCAAACCAAGCCAGCAGGAACCACTCACAAGCGTCGTCGTGGCGGATGCACTCACTACAGCAGGATACCCTCCAGGAGCGCTCTCCGTCGTCCATTGGAACACCAGCGACGCCACACGAGCACCTCTTGCTCACACCCTTTGCGACGAAACCACCATCCGCGTCCTCATGGGATCTTCATCCACTGCACAATCGCTCCTCAGCCACAATGGTGAAGTTGTCCAGCACGGGACAACAGTCCAATATTGTGCAGGACATACAGCTGCAGTTGTACTCCCAGACGCAGACATCCCCTCGACAGCAGCACATCTCGCCCACAGCGCATACAACTGGACCATCGACTGCGTATCAACAAAAACTGTAATTGTTGTCGGCAAAGACGCCAAACAACAACTTATAGACGAACTCAAAAAAATCATTGCAACCAAAAAAACAGGCGATCCCCGCAAGGAAGAAACCGACATAGGCAATGTGCCGAAAGAAGGATTAGACGCGCTTCACGCGCTTCTTCACGGACAACAAACATTTGGCGCCATCACACACCACGCGCCTTACACAATCACCACTCCTCAACAAGTGACGCCCATCTTATGCGAAGCATCCTCTCTGCAATGCCCGCTCTTTAGCCAAGAACCCCCATACCTTCTTGCCTTGTACGCCTGCGCGAACGAAGAAGACGTTCCAAAAATTCTGGACACGCTCAGACAAGAATTACCTGTCAAAAAACGCATGGGCATCGGCCTGTACACCCAACGCAAAGTCGAAGAACTCCTCCCAATTCTCGAACGATGCCATGCACACCTTGTCTTTCACAACACGCCCACCATCGATCTTAACTTTGCGCTCAACCACCAGGATGTGTTTTTGGCAGACGAGTTTCTGGCGCCAGTCTCTATATCGACGAATTTTCTGAGTTCGCGCTCTTAGCGCTCACTCTAGAAAATTCACAGTGTCAATACGTGAATTACTACGGGAGCAATTAAGCTACGGCCGGCAACGTGGTTACCACTGCCACACTCATTTGTGAATTTCGCTGAATGAGCGCCCGGAGGCGCGAATTCGCGAAATTCGTGTCATCGAAAAACCCACGCAGTCAGCGAACGATTACAGAAGCTTAACACGTACCCTCAATCGATCTTTCGCTGTCCAGTAATCAGCGCAAACATCGTGTCTCTGAGCTGTGCAGTCTTGACCCGCATTTGTTTGGTGGAATCACGCTCGCGAATGGTGACATCGTCGTTTGCGATGCTGTCAAAGTCGATAGTGATGCAAAACGGAACGCCGATCTCGTCCATGCGCGCATACCTTTTGCCAATGCTGCCAGATGCGTCATAAAACAATTCATAACAGCCCTTCAGCTGGTCATACACGCTTTTTGCTTTGTCAACCTGTTCTGGCTTGTTTGACAGGAGTGGAAACACACCTGCATGAAGTGGCACTACCGCAGAAGGCAGGGACAAGTATGTTCGTTCTTTTTCTTCTTTAAGCGCCAGCTCCAACATGACGAAAAACGTTCGGTCAAATCCTACAGAAATTTCCCACACGTGCGGCAGCACCCTGCCTTTTTCGTCCACAAAACTCAGATCTTTTTTGCTGCCTTCAGCATGCACAGTCAGGTCATAGTCAGTGCGGTAATTATTCGCCACCAACTCCACCCAGCCAATGCTTGTCTTGACCTCGAAATCAAACGCTTCCTTGGCATAAAAAGCACGCTCGTCGTCAGCCAGTTCACGGAACCGCATGTGGTCGACAGGAATTCCGAGCTTTTCAAAAAACATCTGCGTCCGCGCCAAATAGTACGCGATCACCTCATAACTGACGATCTTGTTCTTCAAGAGATCTGCGGCAAGCACAGGAGTGATGGCGTCTTGGTCACTCCGCTGAATGTTTACTGAATAGTCCTTCACTGCATCAAACTTCGGTATGCCTGACTGCTTGGCATCAAAAAACACTTCAATTTCAGCCACGTAAACTTCAATCTGCCGTAAAAGGGTTTGCCGTGGACTGATTTCATTGCGGAACATTTTTCCATACTGCGCCATGCCGAACGGCAATTTTACCCGCATCGTTTTGGTCATGCGCAAATAATCCGTGAAAATGCTCTGACAACTCTCTGGCCGCAAATAACATTCATGCTTTTTTCCAGCGCCAACCAGCGCCTCAACCATGAGGCTTGCCCGCGTAACGTCAGCAAGCTCACCCTTCTTGCACGCAGGACACTTCACTGCATGCTTTCGCAACGCGTCTGTCAACTCCTCATTTGTCTGCGCTTCGCGATATTCATGCCCTGTTGCCTCGGTCAGGACCTTGTCTGCGCGGTGCACGACACTGCACTTCCTGCACACAGTCATCGGATCACTGAATTTTCCCAGGTGGCCGCTTGCCTTGAGAACAGCGGCAGGCATGACAAGCGCACCATCAATCTCTATCATGTCATCCTCGCGCACAAAATGCTTGCGCCACAGGTCCAGAAGCTTGTGGCGGATGGAAACGCCATAGGGCCCATAACTGTACAAAC
The DNA here is from genome assembly GCA_016203345.1 of Candidatus Woesearchaeota archaeon. Lineage (GTDB taxonomy): Archaea > Nanobdellota > Nanobdellia > Woesearchaeales > ARS49 > JACQIC01. The sequence continues at coordinate 11,972 of JACQMZ010000003.1, forward strand.
CCGCAGGCGTTGTCGTGTAAATCTCGCTCGCAGGATAAAAAATGCTCCGCCGCGCGGCAAGATTTACCAGTTTCTCATAGGAGTTCATGCTCCACAAAGACAAATGCACGTTTAAATAGCTTACTCTTCCATCAGTATTTCCGAGTTCGCTTTCGCTCACTCAGGAACTACTGTGCTCACTATTCTTCCATTACAACTATCTTTCCACAGTGATTAGGGTTCAGGAATGGGGTGCATCCTTGGATGATTTCTTTAATGCCGAATCGTATGCGTCCTGGCTGGAGTCCTGTTACTGTGGTGGATTGTCCTGGACTTATGGACTGACTTTCAAACTGTTGGGCGCCAGG
>JACQMZ010000067.1 GCA_016203345.1 Candidatus Woesearchaeota archaeon
GAAGTTCCAAAGGCAACTGTCCCAGCATAATTTAAAAGCAGACGAGGCAACCTGCGAGTCAAAAATCACGGACTCAGCTTAGTGTCTCGGAAATTTAGGGATTTATGAGTTTTGCCGACTTAAAAGCCAACATCCTTCAGAGAAAAGACAAGTCCGCAAAAGGGGAGATTGACGAGGCCATCAAACCCCTCATTGACCTTATTAATAGGCATCCTGACTACGTAACCACCAGTTCCTGCTCTGGCAGGATAGTTCTCTTGTGGGGCGTAAAACGCCAGTCCAGATTCCTCTTCTGCACACACTCACCAGTTGACCGAATACCATTAGTTGACATTCCCCTGGATGGAGAAGTCTGGTTGCGATGTGAAGGAATGATTCTGCACGTGAAGTGCCGCACCATTGCCGGCGCAGCTGCGCTGTTGACAAGGGCACAGCAGGCAGGTCTCAAACATTCAGGCATAGTCTCGTGTGGCGAGCACCCGGTTATTGAGATAAGAAGCGCTGATGCAATGGCCGTCCCGTACGCAGTGGATGGCAAACTACTGCCTATGGACACAGAAACTGTTTTGCGATTGTGCAATCAAAAGTTTCAGAACAACCTAAAAAGACTGAAACAATTTGAAGCAATGTTGACGCTGGCATTCACGAAAAGTGATTTTGAATGATGTATATCGTAGACTATATCTTTGACTCTCTCAATATTTAAATAGGTCACACGCCTTGACTGCTTAATGGGAGTGAAGATGGTAAAGTTCGCCAAAGACCCGTGCTTTGGCATAAAACACGAGCAAATGGCACAGTGCCAATGCTGCTGGATAAAGAATTCTTGCGTAGTCGCATTCCGCAATCGTAAGTGACTCGGTTGCTTTTTTCTTGACAATTCCGAATTCAGCGCTTCGCGCTTCATTCAGGAATTTTCAGGGAGAAAATAAGTTTTGTTCAGCAGTAGTGCACGCAGTTCCACATTATACATGCACAGAATACTTATTCTGTTTCGTGGGGAAGATGCGCATGAGAACCTTACAAAAAATTGGAAGCATTTGCGCGCTTGTTGGCGGGCTTTCCGGCTGTTATATGCTGTGGGAGCCTGAGCAGGGTCCGCCTCCTGTTAACTATCCTTCGATGCATTTGTCTGACAGGGAAAAGATTGATTACGTGGTGAATAGGCTGGCGAAACAAGCAGGCATGGAGTTTGAAATATCAGGCCACTTGATTAATCTGACTCTTGTGTCAAACGGGATGCAGCTTGAATTACAAGTTAGAGATGAACACGAATTATCTGCCTTTTCCCTAATAGATTTTGATGCGAACTCGACTCCTGAACAGGTGCGTTACTCGGTTCCAAACGCGCCTCTTGCGTTCAGGATGGACTGCGACAGGGATTTTATTCTCACGGTTGATACACGAGATTATTATCGCACTGTTATTGATGCGTGCATTGAAAAATTTGAAACAGACGACTTAAACGTAAGAACTGTAGCTGAATACACCCGGGCGCTTAACGCGTTAACACCGCACTTTGCCAGATTCTCTCGTTTGCGTGCTGATGATTGATCGCTGACAACATCTTTATATAGTTTAATATTTGAAGGCAACGCATGCCTCCTGTCTTGTTCGAGAACATTTCCGGCTTATGGGCGCTTTTGTCCCTCCTGCCGCTCATTCTCTTGTACCTCATCCGGCCAAAGCCAAAACTCATGGCGATTCCAAGCCTGATGTTTTTCATGCAATCCACCGGAGCAAACAAGCTCACGTCTTTCCTTAAACAATTCATTACAGACTGGCTCTTCCTCATCCAGCTTTTGGTGCTGTTGTCCCTTGCGTTTGTTTTGGCAAAGCCATTTTCCACGTACACGCACGACGTCACGGCAAAAAACACCATCCTTCTGCTTGACGTCTCCGCATCCTCACAAGTAAACGAAGGAGGAGCGACGCGGTTTGAGATCGGCAGGCGCAAAGCCATCGACGTCCTCGCCAGCAAAAACACCATCGTGCTTGCCAAAGACGTCCCCCTTATCGGCATCAAGGACGCCTCCTACGACGAAGCCCGCAAATACCTTGAAGAGCTCGCACCACGCGACACGCAAACCAGGCTTGGCGAAGCGCTTATCCTCGCGGGCGAAGCCCTTGGCAACAACGAAGGGCGCGTTGTCGTCATCAGCGACTTCATCAACACAGGCGGACAAGACGTTGACATAGCGAAAGGAGTGCTCCAGTCCAAAGGCATCATTGTCGACTTTATCACCACAGCCGGCAGCAACAGGCACAATGTAGGATTTGTTGATGTTATTTCTGACGAAGCACAGGCCACGGTATACGTAAAGAATTTTGACGACGTGGAAAGAAAAGTGGGCGTGGTGGTAGGCAACACCCGCAAAGACCTGACCATACCTTCTCTCGCCACAGACACGTTCTCATTTCAAACACCAGAGGGAATCACGCGCGCATACCTCGACCTGTCTGACGATTTAGCCGTCGACAACGAACTTTTCATATCTGCACCTTCACGCATCAAGACACGCGTACTCCTTATTACAAACAACGAAAGCATATTCCTCAAAAACGCCCTCCTTTCATCCGGGCTTGTTGAACTCACTGTGGCAGAACCGCCCATAGTGCCAAAAGAAAGGTATGACGTGTACGTCATCCACAACGTAGCTGTAGACCAAATCCTGCCAGGCACGTTTGAGGATATTGCTGCCGCTGTCGAGAAAGGATCCACTGTTGTCGTGCACGCGCAGGAAGAATCAGACAGGATAGATTACAAAGGAGTCATCCCGATCAGGTTCGTAGGGCGCCTGGACACTGCCCCTGTAGTCGTTGAACAACTCAACCGATTCACGAAAAACGCTGAATTCGGACAACTCGGCTACCTGTTCCTCGTACAAAAAACAGCGCCGATGCTCACCGTAACATCCGCGGACAACAGCACAGTCGTCGGCATCAGCAAAATCGGGCTTGGCAAATCAGTCTATTACGGCATACTTGAAAAAGCAAGCGACTTCAAGTTCAGCCCGAGCTATCCTATCTTCTGGACAGAAGTCATCAAGTACGTCACAGACCAACAAGACATGAAAACGCTCAACTACAAAACAGGCGACACGCTTATCTTCGACAGTCCGACCAGAATCGAAACACCCTCACGCACACTCAAACAAGTAACGCTGGTTCTCGAAGACACAGGCGTCTACACAGTAGACGGCAAAAAAGTCGTCGCCAACCTCGTCAACGAGCGCGAATCTGACATCAACAGCAAAGGAGCATTTGGAACAAAATCAGTCGATTTTGAACTCAAGCCAGTCAAGGAAGAACGCAAATACTACTGGGAGCGCCTCCTCGTTGCCGGCGCACTTATACTCTTGCTCGCGGAAGTCGCGTATGTCAAACGAAGAGGAGACTTATGAGCTGGCAGGAATGGCTCTACGCCCGCGTTGAGCAACCAGAACTCGTGCTCTTAATCATCCCCATCCTGATAGTCGTTGTGTGGTTGCTGTCAAGGGATTTCATCCAGATTAAAGAAGATCCAGAAGTAACCCGGCAAAAGCGGCGCGTGCGCAGAATCATGTACGTCACGCGAACCCTGATCTTCCTGCTCCTCCTCATCGCCCTCGCACGGCCATTTGAACAATCAGAAAAACTCATCGAAGGCGACCCATTCATCACGCTCCTCGTCGACAACTCCTCATCCATGGCAGTGTTTGAAAGCGTCGCAGACACCCTGCGCGCAAATCTGGAAAAAAAGCTCAACGTGGAACTGAAATCCATCGGAACCGCCGAACGATCAGACCTTGGAGACGGAATACTTGCCAATATCCAGCCCCAACACAGCGTGCTCCTCATCTCTGACGGCAACAGCAACGAAGGAGCAAACCTCGGAGACGTTGCCTTATATGCAGGACGACTGAACACCACGATCAACGCAGTAAAGCTCAGGCCCGTCCATGACGACGTGTCAATCTCCGTTGCGGGCCCTGGAAAAACCATGGAAGATGTTGAAAACACGTTTTACGTCCGCATCAGCCACGTCGGCAAAAAACAATCAGTCCACGTGGTCGTCACTGTCGACGGCAAAGTCGTACTGGATACCACAACGTCAGACGCACAAGTTGAGTTCACGCAAACATTTGGCGGCGGCTACCACCAAATCACTGCACGCACAGACGGCCAGGACTTTTTCCCGCAAAACAACGCGTACTACAAAACAGTCAAAGTAGTGCCCAAGCCCAAAGTCCTCTTCTGGGGACGCGGCGCCTCACCACTCCTGACATTGCTTTCAGACCTGTACGAAGTCGTACCTGTAGAAACCCTCCCCCGAGACATCTCAAGTTTTTATGCAACAGTCGCGAACAACCTTGCCAAAGCAGACACGGACCAGCAAGTGGACGCGCTCACAGAATTCGTCACTGACGGCAACGGACTTGTCGTTGTCGGCGGCAAAAACTCGTATGACCTCGGCGAGTACAGGCACTCCCTGACGGAAACCATCCTGCCTGTGTTTGTCGGCACGCCAGAGAAAAAAGAAGGAGACATCAATGTCGTCCTTGTTATCGACATATCAGGCAGCACAAGCGCCGCGTTTGGCGAAGGAAAAACCGTTGACGTTGAAAAAGCGCTCGCGATAGGAGTCCTGCAGGACCTTGAACCCAAACACAAACTCGGCGTTGTCGCCTTCAACACAGCAGCGTACCTCGTCTCTGACATGTCATACGTGTTTGAAAAGATAAAACTTGACGATAGACTCGCAAGCTTAAGGGACGGCGGCGGCACGCTCGTCAGCGCAGGCCTGCTGAAAGCCCTTTCCATGCTCCAGCCGCTGTCAGGCAGCAAAAACATCATTCTCATTTCCGACGGCAAAACCCAGGCAGGAGGCGTTGCAGAAGAAGCGGCAAAGGCGGCAAGCAATGCAGGCATACGGATCTACACCGTAGGTGTGGGCCCGATTACGAACGAAGAATTCATGACCCGCATTGCTGACATTACCAACGGTATTTACTTCAGAGCAACAGAACGGTCACGGCTCAAACTCCTCTTCGGCAAACCAGAAGACCAGCCGCCCGCAGGAGGCCAGCTCGGACTTGCCATCCTGAACTCCAACCACTTTATCACGGAAAACCTCGAACTTAACGCGCGCGTATACGGCTACAATGCAGTAGCGCCCAAAACAACCGGCCGCCTGCTCGTCACGACTACTACAGGAGAACCGGTGCTGACGGTGTGGAGATTGGGATTGGGACGGGTGGTTGCGTATTCCACAGACGATGGCACTGGCTGGGCAGGAGACGTTCTTAACAAGCAAAACTCCAAACTTGTGTCCCGCATGGTCAACTGGGCAGTGGGCGACCCAGACAGAAAGAGCAGGGAATTCATCGAAGCACGCGACACGCGCATCAACGAGCCCACAGAGGTGATTGTCAAGTCCACTGTCGCGCCCAAAGCAGAAGGCGTCGTATTCTACAAAATCGACCAAGACCTGTATTCAACCACCATCACACCCAAAGAAGTCGGATTCCAAACAGTCGCAGGAGCAACGTTTGCAGTCAACGCCCCCCTTGAGTACGAAGCACTCGGAGAAAGCGACGCCCTTGGATCAGTCGTGCTCAGCACAGGCGGCCAAATGTTCAACCCCGAAGATGTTGAAGAAATCGTCGAATACGCCAAAAGCAAAGCAAGACGCACCATCAACACCAAAGAATACATCATCTGGCCCTGGGTCCTGTTGGCACTGATCCTGTATTTGGTGGAAATATTTATAAGAAGATTAGGCAGAAGAGAATAATAAACGAAAATCCTGAATTCGCGCCTGCGGCGCTCATTCAAGGATTTTCGGGTATACGACAATGGGGTTCATAACAAACAATGCCAACATTATGTTATTGTTTCTTATCGTAGCTAGCGCGACCATACTTGTGGGAGCCACAGTATACTTCCAGACAAACTTCAGTCATCTCAATGCAGAATATAACGACAAGCTGACCAAACTCAACGAAGTGTCACGAGAACTTGAAGCGCAGGAAGCCATCCTGAAAAAAGTCAAGGAAGAACTCACGCTCAAAAGCGTCCGGGAAAGCGAGTTCACAGAAAAATACACCAACGTACGCGAAGAAAAAGAACAATTGACCCTCACAAAAGAAGAATTA
>JACQMZ010000059.1 GCA_016203345.1 Candidatus Woesearchaeota archaeon
ACTTTGACAAATTTGATAGTTATTCAAAGTTCTCTATAATCCGAGACGATCTTGCCGTTCTGCTGGTGTTTTGCTCCTTGTTGAATTGTTTTTTTGATCTGGTCAATGGTTATTATTGAGTTGTCAACTGGAGGAGTTTTGTTGCTGCGTCGCCAAGATTTTGCTGCGCTTGCGTAAGAAGGCCTTGATCGATTGCAGACAAGCCCTTCGCCACAACATCTGTCTGTTTATGGACCCATGGTGTTGCAATACTTGCAAGTGTTCGTTGCCAGGTGCTCATTTGTGTGCGTTTTGCTTTCACAACAATGAGCACTTCCCCCGCAACTTTTTTCACCGTTTCATCTGTTGCGCTGCTTTCAATGCTTGTAAGTTCATTGGTCAAATCATCAAGTATGCTTCCCATGACTTCAGCTTGTTTTTTAAGATCAGGAATAGAAATCTGCGTAAGAGCGTCCGCATTCTTTGTGTCAGCAGCACTTTTTAGGAAAATAATTTTTCCTGCAAACTTTCCAATTTGGTCTGTGAGCGAGCTCAATCGCGTGCTTATTTCGGTAATCTGTCCAAAAGTTGATGCTTTCGCTTCTCTTCTCTTATCAAGTTCTTGTCTTGCTTGTTCAATTTTTTTCAAGTGATCATTCAGTGTTGGAATCTGCTGTTTGATAAACCCGTAATTCTTTTTGACTTCTGCGAGGAATTCCTGCTCTTGTTGAACAACAGTTTGGATTTCTGGGAGGCTTGCATTGAGTCCATGAACAATTTTTCTGATTTCGCGCATTTTGGCGGCGATGGTTGGTCTGAGTGCGACGATTTCGGCGTTTGTATCAACTATTGTCTTGGACGGGTCAGTGAGATCTCCGTACAAAACTGGCAGTTTGGTGAGAAAAGGCTCAGTCTGTGAGACAAGTTCCTGAAATTGGAGTGCTTTTTGAGACAGGTCCTTAATTTTTGTCTGTTGATCCTGGAGGCGTTTGTAGTGTTGGGCAATGTTGGTGAGAAGATTGGATGTGGGTGTGACTATTTGCTTTAACGATTGTTCTGCTTGTGGCCACACAGCTGAAATTTCGGTTGTTTTTTTGCTGGCATCGAGATCTTTCTGGTCTTTGTCAAGCCTGCCTTTGAGCCGTAGTAGTGACTGGTGTTCTTCGTAATAGGATCGTGCGAGTCGTGCCCATTGGTCTGGTAAGGGTGTGAGTTGTTGCGCGTATGTTGTTTTGACATTGCCAAGCCACTTGTTCAGTTCGATTATTTTTTGTTGGTGTTTTGCCAGTTCTGTTTGTGTCGGTAAGGTCACGCGGCCTGTCTGTTTTTTCTGATCAATTGCATCTGTTGCTGCATGATCTGCATCGGCGAGTTCAGTTTCCATCTGGTCAGTGCCTTGTTCAACTTCACGTGTGTTCTTAGATGACTTGACTACATCAGAACTTATTTTCGCAAGTTCTTGATCCGTTTCTGCAATTGGTTTCTCTTCTAACGTAATTTCTTCCATCTCTCTTTTCCCCACCAGCCCTAATTTCTTTGCTCCAACAGCTCCGCCAAGTCCGAGTATTCCCATTCCCACTATGACGATGATTGCGATCCAACCGAGTGAGCTGATCCAGTTGATGGCGTTGTTGAGGATGGGGATTCTGGCTGTGCGTTGGACTTCGCCGAGGGAGTATTGGATGGTGATGAGGAGGACGAGTGCAATTATTAGCAGGGGCCATTTGAGTGCAGGGAAGGCGCTGTAGAGCAGGTAGAGTGCGCCGAGTGGGAGGAGCAGGAAGAGGATTGCCAACAGGGTTGCCCATAGGCTTCCGATGAGCGTGGCGACTGGCGCTGGGAGGAATGCGACGATCATGATGCCAAACAGTACGCCGATGATGATGCTGGTTAGTGTGCTGACGTGAAGGTGAGAGAGTACTTCGTACAACACGAGCGTGACGAGGACGACGATGAAGATGCGCGCTGTTGTTAACGGATTGGCGGCGGCTTTCTCAAGGATGTCTTTGAGTGTTTCGCCGACTGTGCCAAGTTCTTGCGCCAGGACAGGCAGCGCGAGCGCCAGAAGAAGCAACACCCACGCCGTCTTTTTCATGCACGGGAAAACACTGTCTGACTATTTAATTGTTTTGAGGTTTACGATTTTGTACTGTAGAACTCTTTGATGCTTGCGTATCTCCATTGGAGCGCCTGGTCTGGATTGCTTTTCAGATAGTCCCCAACTTGTTTGAGTTTTTCTGCGTATTGGTCAGGCGTGAGTTTGAGTTGCTTTCGCGCTGTTTCGTTGAGCGCCAACATCCGTTTGTGCGCCTCTGTTTTTGTGCCGGTCTTCAAAGCGTCGCGTGCTTGCGCAAGGGTCTGCTGCATAATCCCTCTGTCATGTTCTAAAAGTGCCACGATGTGTTCAATGTCTGTACCCATGTTGGTTTGAGTCATGGGACTGGTTAAAAACCTTGTGGTGCGAAAGTTTTTAATACACATAGGGTGATGATGCTGGTATGGTTGACGTGTCTGATGCGCTGAAGGATCAGGAAAAGCGTGCGCAGGCAGATGTTGCAAACCTTCTTGACGATTTGAATGGTATTGAAATAAAGGCAGGCGACTTGAGGGTGGAGTTGAAACACTTTGAGGGTGTTCGGGCGGGGGAAATTTCAACTGTTGATAAAATTCATAAGATGTTGAATACGTTGAAGGATACGATTGCGCAGTATCATTCAACAGTGAATCGTATTTTGGGCGTGATGAGTTCTCTCAATACGAGGAAGACTGCCGTGTCGAAGGAGTCTTTTGTCGAGCTCAATGCCCAACTCAGGTCGCAAGTGCCTGTAGACAAGGCCCTGTTGAATGCCGCGACTCTGGATGCAGAAGTGGTGAACTTGCGTGCAATAGTTGAGGGATCGTTTAGCATAGAGGCGCGTGTGAAGCAGGACGTGGGCGGTTTGCTGAAGACGATAGAACAGATGCGGCGTGACATTCACGAGGTCTAATGATTCAGTTTATCAACAAGGCATTGAATGATCAGCAAAAGGCTGAAGTAACGACAGCGTTGAAGGAGTTTTCATTGCCTGAGGAAAAGGTTGCGGTGAAGCCGTTGCTTGACGGAATAGGCAAGTTGTGTACGATGGTGTCGACGATGGAGTCTGACTTGCAGAGTGAAGCGACTGCCGGAGCGCGAACCGAGTTGGATAAAATTCTCAAGCTTTTGAAGGATATGAGGGGGGTGTTGACTGATGTGTTGAATCATCATTACGCGATTGACAAAGCGCATGAAATTCATGGTGACACGTTGTCTGCCGAGTCTTTTGGCTTGAGTCATTTTCTTCAGTGGACTGAGACTGTTGATGCAACGCAAAAACACTTGAAAAGGATTGGCTTGACTCAAGCGCAGGAAGCCAAAGTTTTGTCGGACCTGCAAAAATTGTATGATGCGGTGAGTGGGGTGAAGAATTTTGGCGACAACGTGCCGCTGACGAGGAAAATTCCCTATTATTCTGATGAGTTGAAAGCTGCGAAGGATCATTTGGTTCCTGTGCTGACAGCGCTTCGCGGCTTTTACAACGTAACGGGTGGTCAAGGCTTGTTTGGCTGGTTGCGCACAGAACACATGAAGTAGCTGAGGTGCAGCGCGTTTTCAAGGTGCTTGAAAGAACTGTTTGACTCTTGCATACCTGGCTTCAAATCTTGCAAGGGTGTCGCTGTGTTGTTTTGTCGTTTGTGGGTCAAGGTTGTATGAGTGTGCTGTGCGCACGAGTTGGCTGAACAGTTGGAGATATTCTTGAAGTCTGGCGAGGATACGAGGGTAGTCTGTTGGTGAGTAGGAGAGTTCGCTTTTGCTTTTTTCCATGAGTGTTGTGAATAATTCTTGTTTTTGTGTTCGTTTCATGAGCTCTGGGGGTACGGTAAGGGTTTGTTTGACCACTTGAAGCGTGGCAGTCATGACTGCTTGGTCTTTTTCAAGTTTTGCAAGAATGTATTGGGAGCGTATGCTTAGTGTATTGAGGATTCTAAGTGTTTGTTCTGTTTTCTTGTCAGGCAGAGGTGGAGGAGTTGGTGGATGGGTAGGTGGTGCTGGAATGACTGGTGGTGTTGGAATGACTGGTGGTGTTGGTGGTAAGTGAGGTGTTGTGGGCGGAGTTGTTGGCGTAATCGCTGTGCGTACTTTTCCTCCCAGCAGGAGGATGATGACAACCAGCGCGAGTTGTGCGAGGAGGATGATTATTGTAATCCATCCGATGGACTGGAGTAGGACCGGCACGTCTCGTGCAATTGTTTTGAGCGTTGTTGACGCCCACGACAGTATGATGATGGCAAGGATGGACAGCACAATTCCGAGAGCTGGCTTTGGGAAGAGCGTATAAATTCCATAGAAGCCTGCGAGGGGAATGAGGAGCAGGACGAACGCAAACAAGAGCATCCAGGCGCTGCCCATAAGGATTGCCACGACGGGTGGGGTGAATGCCATGACGAGGATGCCGAACAACACACCGAGAGCGAGGGCAGCATGGTGTCTTATTTTCACGACGCGCGACAGCAGTTCATAGAGGACGAGTGTAGCGATGCATAGAATGAATATGCGTGCAACGAGGACTTGGTTTGCCGCGGCGGCGCTGAACACGTCTTCAAGTGTGCCTGCAAGTGTCATGTCACCATCACCTTCCAGAAGTTGTATGGGTTGATGATGACTCTTTCTCCTGTCAATAAGTGTTGGTATTTTTTGTAGTTGTTGAGAAAGTCTGTGAGCGTGATTGTTGGGATCCCTTTGATTGGCTGTTCTGCTATTGCGAGTCTTTCGCTGTTCGTGATGATGGCAAAGTTGGCTTTTGCGAGTATTGGTGATTGCCTGCGCGAAGTGAGTTTTTCGGCAAGCGAGTAGTATTCGAGATGGTCTGGGTTTGGCTTGAGACGGATGATGTGGCTTTTGCCGACAGGTACAACAGTCACGCATCCCTCTTTCACAAGTCGTCTGACTGCTTTTGTTATGGCCATTGGTGTAAGTTTCACTTGCCGCGCGATGGCCGCGCAGTGCAGGTCAGGAAGCCTGAGAACAAGACTGAGTATGCGAAGCTGGGTTTCTGTGAGCACGACGCCGAGAAGCTGGTTTATATATATAAACTTTAAGTTTATATGTGGGCGTTTAGCTTCTGTCTTCGCTCGCTCATCGCAAGTGAATTTTCTTGAGTGAGCGCTCAGAGCGCGAACTCAGAAAATTCGTGAGAAAACTTTATATATGCCAATACAGTAGGTGAACAAAAAAAGGCGTTATGAAAAAACTCACGATTCTAGTCCTTTTGGCAGTGTTCGCCGTAAGCGCATTTGCTCAACAGCGTCAGGCGGCAGCTCCTGCAGGCCAGTTGATTTTGATTCCGGCAATTGCCATGGGGTTGATTCTTGGCATTTACGAATTTCTGTTATTGTCTCGTGACGTGCAGATTGGCGGCCATAAATTCACGCATGGCATTACCGCGATCTTGATCTGCATCGCGGGCTCTGTGTTTTCGTTTAATGTTCCCTTGGTGTTTGCGCTTGTGCCTCAGTTGAAGACCATTCCATTGTTGGGCACAGAAATTGGTGTGAGAGTTTTGCTTGGTATTATTCTCGCGGCAAAAGTGCATGGCGCCTCGCAGGCCTTGAAGGGCGCAGGCCTGAACGTGCCTGGTGCTGGCGAGACGTGGTTCCACTCAATCTTGATTGGTGGCTTGGTTGCAGGCGGCCCGTTCTTGTTCCCGTTCGCAAAGCCGTTATTGCCTAAGTTTTTGCAAGGTTAATCGATGTGTTCTATTCTGCTCTTGCTGCGAATTTTCTGAGTTCGCTTACACTCACTCAAGAAAATTCACATTATTGATGCTTGAAGTACTACCGTCGGAAATGCAATTACGGCAAAATAAGAAGTACCGTAGTAAAACTAAAATGTGAAGTTTGCTGAATGAGCGCTCACAGGCGCGAATTCGTAAACTTCGTACTATTGAGCAAAAGTTACTTCTTGTCCTATTGCCTGTCCAGGCATGCCGCGTTCAAATATTACTCTGACTGCTCCTTTGCCGCCGTGGAGGGCGCTGACAGTGCCGGCGATCGTGGTTTTATTTTTTCCTGGCGAGGTCCACGCAACTTTTTTGCCCAGGAGCGCTTTGGACTTCTCTTTATCAAGGCCTTCTATGGTGAGAATCATTTGGCGCTCTGACTTGCGTCGTCTGCTGCCTCGAAAGTTGACTATGACTGCTTTCATGGGTTTGACGAGAGGTGCATGCTTTTTAAAGCTTGCGTCCTTTTGAATTTTCCGAACTCGCGCTGCGCGCTCGTTCAGGAAAATTCAGTATATGGTGATCGTGCTATTGGGGTTTGTCATAGTTCTGTTCTGCCTTGGGTATCCTCTTGTTTCTCGTCTTAAGCAGTCGTGGGACGAGTGTTTCGTGATGTCTGTGGGGGTTGGTTTGGCTGTTTTGCCGCTGGTGTTGTGGGTCGCGCGTTGGCTGCTTCCACTCAAATGGTGGGTCGTGGTGCTGTTTGCCGTGTGTGGTCTGGTGTTGTCATTGTATTTTCGTCGTCCTGAACCGAAGCAACGAAGTACGACATACGCTCATTTGGTTATGCTGGTTGTTTTGTTCGTCATTCATTTTGCTGTGTTTCTGTATGGCGCGTTTGTGTACACATACCTTGAAGATTCTGACCCGCTGTATCATGCGGTTGGCGCGTGGAAGGTTGCTCGGGAGGGCGTCACGTTTTGGGAGCGTTATTTGGAGCCGTACCCTCCGTTTTATGATATTCTTGTGGGCTTGTTGGTTCAACTCACTGGCGATGTGGTGGACACGTTGAAGGTGGCGAATGCGCTGATTGTGTCGTTGGGTGTGTTGTTTGCGTTCTATGCTGCTCGGGAATTTGCTGGGCAGGACTCTGCAGTTTGGTCTGTGCTTGTTTTGGCGCTCATCCCGTCGTATGTGTCGCATTTTATTTTTGCAGCCAGTTGGGCAACCACCCTTTTTTGGCCTGCACTGTATTTGTTTGGAAAAGTTCAGAAAGACCATGGAGTGTGGTGGCTCCTTGGTGTTGTAGCGTCTGGCGTGTTTCTTGTGCAGCCAATTGCAGGAGCAGTGTTCGCAGGAGTATTTGTCTTGTATCTCATGATGCACAGTCCGCGTGCGGCTTTGGCGAAAGCGTTCGTGTTCAGTGTTTTGCTGGCGCTGTCGTATTGGGGTTTTGTCTTCGCAGCGTATGGGGTTGACAAGGTGTTCAGCCATGTGGGTATTGGCATGCTTACCGGCGACGACACGTCTGGTGGGGTAGTGTATGGCGTCTGGGATTTTTTGTTTGCTTCAACTGACACGCGGATTGACGCGCCGACTGGGTGGGGGGTGATGGTGAGCGTTCTTTTGGGGCTTTCGTTTGTTTTTCGTCATCCGTCTTGGCGGTGGCTGTGGGCATGGCTTGCGCTTGGCATTGTTGGACTGGAGGGGAATGTGTTTCCTGTGCACTTGGCGCCGCACCGGTTATGGACGTATGTTGCAATGCCTGTGGCGCTGTTGTCAGGGCATGCGGCCGCAGTGTGCGCGCGTCGTTCGCGGTGGATAGGGCTCTTGATAGTTGTTGGTTTGGTGCTGAGTGCTGGCGTGCCGAAATTTGTGGTGAACACGAACGTCTGGCAACGGGGCCCTGAGTGGGCGTCGTATAATGAAGTGTTTGGGTATGCGTCGCTTCAAAAGCTTGGCCCTGGTTTGCGCGTGATGGCTCCGTGCGCGCCTGAGTGGAAAGTGGTGGCGAACAATCAGGTGTGGATTGACGCCCCAATATCAGCATGGAACGCGTCTGTGGTGCTCGCACAAGCAAAAAATTTGTCTGTCGACGTGGCCATTTTTGATGAGTCGTGTATATTGCATGGGTTAATCAACCAGTCGGTTTTGGAACAGGTAGTCAGCGAACTGACTCAGGATACGGTGATAGTCTCCAGGAATCCTGGCTTTGTGGCGTTGAGCATCCCGTAGCGTGTGAATTGTGTACGTTGTGTGTAACCCAACTAATAGTAAATCGCATTGATTAATGAACAAAATCTTGTTGCATCATATTCCGTATCGTATCAGCCACGGCAGGATCAGGCAGCTCATGAGGTGTGTTCTGTTGGTCTTGAACAGGAGAGGAAGTGCGCCGATGCTTGCGGCGCTTGCAAGGACGAGGATGCCGTTGTGTCCCGATATGTAGAGAACTGCGCCGAAGAGCAAAGCAAGGACTATGATGGTCAGTAAGCGTGGGTGTGGAATGTGGGGAAAGTGCCGTGACATGTATAAGGTGGCAAGCGTCGCGAGTGCTGTTGAAAAGACAAGGACAGAGATGAACAGCCACTGGTTTGCAGGCGTGAAGTGGTGCGCTCCGATGATTTCAAGCGCGCCATTGCGTGTTTTGCCAAGGGTTTGTGCAGACAGGAGGGAGAAGTAGTAGTCAAGTGTCTGTGTGCTGCCGAGCAGGACAAGATAAGTGTATTTTTTGATGCGGAGGAGGAAGGTGGACATGAGTGATGCTTGTGACACTGACATGCCTGGGAGCAGGGTAAGGGTGCTGACGCTGACAATGCTGCCGAGGACTGTTGTTGCAAGTTGTAACAAGTTAGGCCTGACCATGTCTGTGGGTTGTTGGCGCCGCGTTGGTGGTCGTGGGGCGAACTGTGTAAAGAGTGCAGGGATGCCGAACAGTCCTGTGAAGAGGGGAAACAATGGGTCAGTGATGTCTGAATTGAGCGTGATGTGTCCAAGCACGCCGGATAGGATGACGACAAGGACTGCGCCGATTTTGCGGGAGATGGTGGGTTCATGGAGGATAAAGAACAAGACCAGGCAGGTGACGATGATGACTGTGTATGGTGCAAGTGTGTGGTGCATAACTACGAGTGCCATGAGGAGGAAAGGTGTGAGAATAGTGGCAGTGGTGAGTCCAAGTATGTTGCCGAGGCAGAGGAGTTTGACTGCTTCGTGTCCAAGGCCTCGGGCAGAGAGTTGTGCGATAGGGTGTTGTGCCAATACGGTGTCTTCGTTCGGATACCAGAGGTACACCAGTGCGAGTGTGCTGGTGACTGTGTGCGCAAGGGCTGTTGCGAGGATGAGAGTCGCGCTTTGGCTTGCAAGCAGGGTGGCGAGCAGGTTTGGGTGTGTTCCGGGGACTATTCCGGCGATGGTGCCAATCGCAACTCCGCTTAATGCTTCAGTGATCATGTGATATCGTCCGTGATGAACGCAACGTGGTTGGGGGTGGTGAGAATTCTGCCGCGTGCGGTGATGCGTGCTCCGGGTGTGAGATTGTGGCGTGTGCGGAGTTGGATTACGGTGAGCAAGGATCGTGATGGGGTAATTGTTCCTTGGAGTTCAATACCTCGTGTTTCGTCTGTGGAGAAATAGAGGACTGGAAGGCTGATGATGCTTAGCATCAGGGCAAGAATAATGATAAAGCGTTCCGTCATTGCTCTTTCAGGATGTCCTGGATTAAAGTGTGTTTGGCATGATTTTCCGAAAAGTTTACGGCGTGGGACGAAAAGTTTACGGATTTGCTTTAGAAAAAGATTTAAAGGGGACATTTGTAGAGCACTTATTCGCCACTCACCATTTTCTCGTGTGAGCCGTGCGAACTCGAGAAAATGGAAAAGGTGTTTTTTGTTTTGGGCGACTCGCCGCCGCATCGCGTGCAGAGTCCAAGCTCTATTCAGACGTTTAATCAGTGTCAGCGAAAATATTTTTACTCGTATGTTGAAAAGTTGCCGACTGTGCCGAGCGTGGCGACTACAAGGGGTGCAATAGCGCATAGCGTGCTGGAGCATTTTTTTGATGTGTCGCTGGAGGGCGTGTCGTGGGAGAATTGCAGCTCAAAATTCAAGCAGGTGGTTCAAGAGTTGTTGGTGAGGGAGTGGGTGTCGCACAAGTCTGAGTTTGATTCTTTTGCGTTGTTGCAGGAGGAGCAGGTCGCGTTGTTTGAGGAAACCCTGCACATGGTGTTTGGATGGGTGGACCAGTTTGTTCAGCGGCTGGCTGCGCAGGGCGGTGATGTGTCCAGCGCGTTTCGCGCTCTGACGCCTGTCAGGGAAGTTAATTATCAGAGTGCCAAGTGGCATGCGCGTGGCGTGATTGACGTGATTGAGGAGTTTGGGGGCAAGGTGCGCGTGATGGATTATAAGACGAGCAATCACACGAACATTGACGAGTATCGCTTGCAGTTGGGCATTTACGCGTTGTTGTATTTTGAGAAGCATGGCCGGTTGCCTGACGCGGCGGGCGTGTACTTTTTGAGGGCAAACCAAACGCATTTTGTGAACGTGGATGATGAACTTCTCGAGCGTGCGCGTCAGGAGATTTTGAAGATTCACGAGCATACGCAGTCTTTGGAAAAGCACAGGTATCCGCGGCACATCTCTTACTTGTGCAAGTGGTCGACTGGACAGTGTGACTTTTATGACCATTGTAGAGCAGATCCTGATTGAGAGTATTGCTGTTGGCTGCGCGACTGAGTGAAGGAGGCAGAAGAGTCTTGACCCTGTTCGCGATAGCGAACAGCAGATCTATTGCTTCTGCCGACTGAACTCAGAGCGCCTTTGATCAAACTTTCTGAAAGTTTGTGCGACTTCTATGATCACTGCAGGGCTGATCCTGATTGAGTCTACAGTTCTCAATTGAAGGGATTGTTTGCACGAATGCCTGATGCTGCAAAGTCTTTTGTATTTTCTGTGAGTATGACGCTGACATTGTGCTCTTTGAGGGTTTGGGCAATCACGGCATCCCAGAATGTCGTGTTCAAAATTCGCGTGGAGTGAGTTAGTATTATATATCTGCCAGTATACGACAGTTTCATGCCTACTGTTGCTGATTCTGTGATTCGCGTGTTGGTAGACTTTGGTTTAGTGGATGTCATTCTTCCTTTCGTGCTCGTATTTGCGGTTGTTTTCGGAATTTTGGAGCAGACGAAAGTGTTTGGTGAGCAGAGGAAGAATGTGAACATCGTTGTGGCGCTTGTTGCGGCCATGCTGGTGTTGGCGTCTGTTGATGTTCTGTCTGCAGTGAACAGGACTGCGTCGTTCTTGGCTGTGGTGCTTGTGACAGGGCTTGTTGTCATGATGGTTTTGGGCGTTGTTGGCGTGCAGTCTTTTGAGAAGTCCAAGCCGTTGATGTACGTTGTTCTTGCAGTTATGGTGTTGGGCGGCTTGTACATCTTGGGAGCATTTGAGATTGTCAATCGTCGTTCTCTGACGAACTATTTTCTTCCTGCTGTCCTTGTGTTTGCTTTGTTTGTTGGGCTGGTGTGGGCAGTGTTGAGGGCGTGGCCCAAGCCCAAGCAGGAAGCCAAGAAGGCCACGCCAAAACCAGGGAAAAAGGGGAAGATGAGTGCTCGCGTGAGATGGTCAATGATTCCTGAGGATGCTCGAAGGGAGATCATTGGAGAACTGCCGCCTGGAGAGCAGCAAGTGTTTCTGGCTGCTGCGCGTGCATCACAAGCCATTCAACAACGGGCTCAGCAGGGAGGGAGTGATCAGCCTACTCCGCAGGAGCAAAAGGTATTCGACTTGCATGATAAACTCATTGAGAAGATTGTGAAGGAATTTGAATTGTAGCATACCCGCGCCCAAAATTCCTTGTGTGAGCTTGCGAACTCAGGAATTTTGTACATAACCTTTATAAGTGTGTTTCTTTCAGGTGAAGAGTTCTATGTCCTTGAATTTCAAATCAACTGCTGACATTAAAGTGCCTGAGAAGATCATTGATCAGGTGGTGGGCCAGGAGGCTGGTGTTGAGGTGATGCGGAAGGCGGCTCAGCAGCGGCGTCATGTTCTTCTTATTGGGGATCCGGGCACGGGAAAGTCGATGATGGGTTTGGCGCTGGCAGAGATGCTGTCGAAGGAGAAGCTGGTTGATATTGTGTCTTTTACGAACATGCATGATGAAAATCAGCCGTTGATTCGTACTGCTCCGGCGGGGAAGGGTCGTGATTTGGTTGCCAAGGCAAGGATTCAGTCGAATGCGTTGTTTCGCTACCAGAATTGGGTGTTGATTGCGCTGGCTGTTCTTGCCATGTTTTTGCCGTGGTGGGCGCGGTCGTATTACAAGTCTGACATTATTTTTGCCGCGTTTTTTATTGGGGGAATGATTTTTCTTGCGTCGTTTGTCGTGTTCATCAATCTTGGCAAGCGTATGGGTGGGGCGAAGTTTGACATACCGAAAGTCATCGTGGATAATTATGGGAGGAAGACCGCGCCTTTTTGGGACGCAACTGGCGCGCATGCGGGCGCGCTTTTAGGCGATATACTTCATGATCCCTTGCAGTCTTTTTGTCCTTCTGAGGTAGTGATACTAGAAAACGGAAAACCGTCAAAAAGAGGATTCCACTGGGCACTGGACAAATGCGCGGATAAACCCTTTAAAGTAGAACAAGATGGAACGGAATATACTGTTGCCTTTGTCAAGAATAAGGTCACGACATTGGGAGAAAAAAGAGGTAAAACTGCACCAGTTGATGTGTTATCCTTCAACACGTACAATTACGATGGAAAAATGATTAGGCTCATAACATCAGACAAAAAAGAAATAACTGTCACGCCTGAACATAAAGTGGCAGTGTGCAAACATGGTAAAGTCGACTATGTTGAAGCACAACAACTGAAACCAGGTGACGAAGTATTTTCTCTGAAGGAGGATATTCTGCTTGACGAACAGGATATCATCAGTACGTACAACAAGAAACAACAGGAACAATGTGCGCTCTATTACGCGTATTTAGATAATAAGGAGCAAAATCCGCTTTTGGGATACAAACGATTAGCTAAGTCTATAGAACAGAGGTATGCCAAAACGAGATGGTGGCATGCAGGAAAGTGCATTCCTGTGCCAGTCCAGACGTGTAATTGGCTGAAAGAAAGAGGGTTGCTGCCACTCAGAATCACACATGAAAAAGTTCCCCTCATGGCGAAGATTCTCGGCGCAATGTTTGGTGATGGAGGTATATTTCAAAATCTGAATGGAGTTTTCTTGTCAAGCTCTGAACGTTTTGCTGTTGAAGAATTTGGGGAAGATATCAATAGCATATTCAGGACAAGTGGAAATGAGCGAATAATCGAAGGTGGAGAATATGGGCATTCCTGGTGTTATCAAAACACAAATAGACATATCATAAGATTTTTGCTAGCGCTTGGAGCACCACAAGGAAACAAAACAAAGATACACCTCTATGTGCCACAATGGATTAAATTTAATCCTGTGTGGAATTCTGAATTCTGGGGTTCTTTCTTAGGCAACGAATTGGGAGTTCCAAAGGTACACGTAAGTGGCCGCAATTTGAATACGTTGGATGTTGGCATATGCGGTACACACGTGTTTGAACAGAATAGATCAGAGTTCTTAACAGAATTAAAACAATACTTGGAGTCAAAATATGTTAAGGCAGGCAAAATAGCCAAAAGTAGAAACAAGGAAACTGAGAATTATATCTACAAACTTCTTATATCAACAACTTTCGAAAACGTCGCCAACTTTGCCAGCTTGATAAAGATAAACTATTGCCGCTATAAACAGGAAAAACTCATTCAAACCTTGAATAGATTCAGCGAAGTTAAACGTGAAAGATATGCTGCCTTAGTAAGTCGCGGGTATGGTGCAGAGCATACTATGAAACTCTTGCAGCTTACTCCGGCAAGTCTTTACATGATTCTAAACCACGAGAAGTTTGATCATTTGCTCGAGGCGCAATCATGAAATTTAACCGCGTAACAATAAAAAAAGTGGAACGCATTAAGTACGAAGGAAAATTGTACAATGCCACCACGTCTTCAGGCAATATAGTCGTCAATGGCATTCTTTGCAAAAACTCAGGGGGCCTCGGCACTCCTGCGCACGAGCGTGTGGTTGCAGGCATGATTCACAAGGCGCACATGGGCGTGTTGTTTATTGACGAGATTGCGACTTTGCATCCTGCGACTCAGCAGGAATTGCTGACTGCCTTGCAGGAGGGCAAGTATTCTATAACGGGCCAGTCTGAGCGGTCGTCTGGTGCGATGGTGCGGACTGAGCCTGTGCCGTGTAATTTTATTCTTGTCGCGGCTGGCAATCTTGACACGATTCAGCATTTGCATCCTGCGTTGCGCAGCCGTATTCGCGGGTATGGGTATGAAGTGTTTATGAAGGAAACTATGCTTGATACTCCTGAGAATAGGGTGAAGATTGCTCGTTTTGTCGCGCAGGAAGTGGTGAAGGACAAGAAGATCCCGCATTTTTCGCGGGGTGCTGTGGATCTTATCATTAACGATGCGCGGAAGATGGCAAACAGGAAGGGGCATTTGACGTTGCGGTTGCGTGAGCTTGGCGGCCTTATTCGCGCGGCTGGCGATCTTGCTTTGGAGCAAAAGTCCAAGCTGGTTGAGCCGGAGCACATTATTGCAGCGAAAAAGATTGCGGTGACGCTTGAACAGCAGATTGCAGACAAATTTATTGAGCGGAAGAAAGAGTATGACGTGATCGTCACGTCTGGCATTCAGGTTGGCAGGGTGAACGGTTTGGCAGTGATTGGAGGCAGCGCGGCGTATTCTGGAATCATCCTTCCGATTGAGGCGGCAGTCGCGCAGGGCGGGAAGGAGAAGGAAATTGTGGCAAC
Organism: Candidatus Woesearchaeota archaeon; assembly: GCA_016203345.1. GTDB lineage: Archaea > Nanobdellota > Nanobdellia > Woesearchaeales > ARS49 > JACQIC01. The sequence continues at coordinate 14,581 of JACQMZ010000059.1, forward strand.
AGGCAAGTTGGGTACGATTGCGAAAGAGGCAGTGAAGAATGTTTCTGCGATTGTGAAGCGCGCGTTTGGTGCAGACATCAAGGATTACGACATTTATGTTCAATTTTTGCAGACGTATGAGGGCGTGGAGGGCGACAGCGCGTCTATTGCGGTTGCGACGGCGATTATTTCTGCGCTTCAGGATGTTGGTGTGCGGCAGGATACTGCCATGACTGGTTCGTTGTCTGTGCGAGGCGAGGTGTTGCCGATTGGTGGCGTGTCTGCGAAGGTTGAGGCGGCTGTCGACGCAGGCATCAAAAGGGTGATTGTTCCTCACGCGAATGTTCAGGACATCATTGTGGACAAGAAGCGGCTGGACAAGATCGAAATTATTCCGGTTAAAACAATTGGTGAGGTTCTCGCGCAGGCGATCGTGTGGAAGGGAAAGGAAGAGTTGTTGAAGAAGGTAAAGGGCCTGCAGTAACGTAGTCTTCTAACAAGTTTTCGTATACGAATTTTCCTGAACAAGGCGCGAAAGCGCCGAGTTCGGAAACGTCAGAAATTTTCATTCCGTTTATTTACGATTAGTGAAAATTTCTGAGCGTCTCAAAAACCACCCTGATGGAGTCTGCTCTCAAAAACAAGTGAAAAGAGATGTATGCTGGTTTTCGAGAATTCAAGTCAAAAACTTTATATAATCACACGTTCCTGCCTCGGCGTATGACTAAAGACGTTCGGGAAATAAAGGAGTGTCCCGATTGTGCGAGCTTGAACATTATTTATGGCGAGAGGCGGGACCAGGTTATTTGCAAGGACTGCGGGCTGATTTTTGAGCCTTTTTATCAGGAGGCTCCTGTGGAGAAGAAGCCAGCGAAGAAGAAGTCGAAGAAGCGTTAATCCAGTTCGTGTCGATTTCGTCTGTTCTTTCATAGGGATGGATGTCTGGCGTGGTTCGTCGTCCGTGGCTGTATTCAAGGACGCCTTGCCAGGCGATCATGACTCCTTGGTCTCCTGCGTATTCGAGCGGGACAGCGGCAAACGTGGCTACTCTCTCTTTGCTCATGGCTGCGAGCATTTGTATGAGTCGTTTGTTCGCGGCAACGCCTCCGATCAATAGGAGTTCTTTCTTGCGCGTGTGCGCGAGTGCCCGTTCTGCGACTTCTGCCAGCATGGCAAAGCAGGTTTCTTGGAGGCTGAAGCAGAGGTCTGGGAGGGGAATTTTTCCGATTTTTCGTTCGGCTGCGGTTATAATGCCTGCGAAGCTGACGTCCATGCCTTTGACGGCATACGGGAGCTCGACGTATGCTCCTGTGCTGGCTTGTTGTTCCATTTTTGGTCCTGCGGGGAAGCCAAGTCCTGCTTTTCTGCCGAACTTGTCAAGCGCGTTTCCTAATCCAATGTCCAGGGTTTCGCCAAGGACGCGGAAGCGTCCGTGTGCCGCGACAAGCAGTTGGGTGTTGACGCCTGACACGTACAAATAGATGGGGTCTTGTAGCCCGGTCGTCAGGTTTCCGATGGTGAGGTGGGCAACGCAATGGTTGACGCCAAGGAGTGGCTTGTTGTGTTCTTTGGATAGATTTTCGGCAAAGTTTTTTCCGACATGCAGGCAGGGTGCCAGTCCTGGCCCGTGGCTGAACGCGATAAGGTCAATGTCGTTCATCGTCAGCTGTGCTTTTTGGAGGGCGTCTGCAAGGACGTGTTCCTTGACTAGTTCGTGGTGTGCCTTGACTTCGTTGGGGATCATGCCTTCAACTGAGTGATAACAGTCTCTTGCGTTGGCAAGAATCTTGCCTTCTGACGTAATAATTCCAACTCCAAACGTGTGTGCAGTGCTTTCAATGCCGAGGCAGATCATGCGAAAGGTTTAGTGACTGCGCTTTTTAAAGCTTGCAAACCGCACGTATATAAATCACGGTGAATGATCATGCTTTATGAATTCTGCATTGGAAGAGGTAGCAGCTGCGATCGACGGCATGGAATTTGAGAGGGCTCGGCGGATATTGAGTACCCGAGAGGCGTTTGGAGGGGATGATCTGCAGAATAAGTTCTATGGCGCGCTTGTGTCTTTTACGGAGTATTTGTGTACAAGGGATTCTGCGTGCTTGACAGGTGCAGTTGTTCTAGCGCGGGAAGTGATTGAGAGGGAGCCGCGGCATCTGGAATGTCATGCGCTTCTGGCACAGTCGTATGCAGCACTTGGGTATTTGGGTGACGGTCAGGGGTTACGGCTTGCATGGCACCATTATGAGATTGCTCGCGGGCTTGCCGTCGATCAGGGGTTTGAAATTGAAGCAGATCGGATTCGCACTTTGGGCGAGGAGGTTGGAAATGCTGCCTGTTCAATGGATTCCTCGTAGTGCTGTCAGGCGAACGCATGAACAGCACCCCGAGGCATATTTCTATGATACATCAACACGTGCCCCATTGGCTAATGATCTTGACTATGTAATTGCTGCACCAGAGTTTTCGCCGTTTGTTGCGTATGGAGGTATTCCTATTCCAGGTACAACTGACGTGAGCGATTCTGTTGAGGGGATTTGGCAGGGTTTGAAGGTGATTCGGGGAAAAATTGATCCATCATATTTTGAGGGAAAGGGGCGAAAACGTCGTGGGAAGCCATGGGGTCACCTTTTTGGCGGCAGAGTTATTGGGTATCGTGATGCGCGCGTGTCGATTTACGTTCCATCGTACGAGTTTATGGTAGAGCAAAGGGTTTCAGGGACTTCTGTTGACAGCATTGTGGACAAAGCGGCGAGCACGACGCAGTTTTTCTTTGATGTCGACGAGAATGGTGATGTGCATGATACGAGGCGTCCTCTTTCGCACGCGGCTATTCTTGTGAGATGGTTAAATGGAGAGATTACACGACGACAGCGTCTGCGGGAATTTCCGCAGGTTGATTCTCTGCAGGCGCAAGAATAAATTCGGTGTTCTTTCTCTGAAATTTTTTCGCGCGCGTGTCTCCTTTGATTTGTTGTTCGATGTTGTCAGGATCGAGGAGTTCTCCCTTGAGCGCTTCCTTGCGCAGAGCAACGATGTGCCCGAATTTTTTTGCTGTTTCGACGTCGGTTGTGAGCGATATGAATTGGTCGCTTGTTGATGGATCGATGAGGTGTGCAATAAGCTTTCCTTTAGATGTTGGATTTTTCGAAAAGATCGACAGGCGTCTTTGTTTGCGTTCCCATTCATGGTCGGATAATCCACGAAACACGTAGCCTTTGCTCAGTGCTTCTTCCGGATTGTAAGAGAGTATTCTGCTCAATTCCTTCGAGGGTCTTTCTGTGCGAACAGGTGGGGGTGTTAGGGCCGCGGTGTACGTGCTTGCCAGGTCTATGATGCGGTTCAAGATATTGTGCGCTGCAGTGAAATCTTTTTCACGAGCATCTGTGCGGGCGTTGCCTGTGAGGTTTCGTATATCCATAAAAGTTGTGGTCAACTCTGCAGAGCCTGTTTCTTTAGCAAGAACATCTCGTCCCTTTTGGTCAAGTTCATCGATGGCGTCAAGCAATTCCAGGAAGGGCGCTGGGTTGTAAGTTTCATACACGTCGGCTATTTTGTCATTTAGTGCCTGGGCGACAGTGACGATATGTTTCAAATAGTTCTGTGCTGTTAAATGTTTGCCAAAGGGCCACATAACACTGCCGAACTCACAATCGGTTTAAAACCTTTTTGTCATCATCTTTATATAACGACGCGTCTTTCCTCCGGAAATGGGTTTGGAACGATTATTGCCGGTTGTGTTCACAGGTGTTGTGACGGTCAGCGGGTGTTATGTTATCACGCAGCGTCCTGACAATCATCGTGGCCTGGAACTATTGGGTGATGGCGAATCCATCAAGGCACCGTCTCCATCCGAGGAATTTGTTCTTTCGCGGGAAGAGTTTTATGAGTTTTTGCGCAGGCCTGTGCAGGAATCTTTGAGAGATACAAGAGTGCAGTTTGTGACGATGGCACAATACGATGCTGCTGTTGCGCAAGCAGATGTTCGACCAGAACAGAGAAGGCCTGTGATGGCAATGGTGTATTTCAATTCACCAGGATCAAGAGGGCTGGCGGCATTGATGCACACTTGGGACAGGCAGTATCCTGACTTGAAACAAATCGCCATGTGTTTCAGCGAATCCGAAACACCTGCGCAAAGCGTTGTTGATGATACGTATAGAAGATTTTCGTTGCGTGGTCTTCCGGGGCTGATCGCATACAGTAATAATGGTGGACGAATTGAGAGAGTAGATCAAGCAGATGGAGGGTTTAGTTCATATAGCAATGATGAGGATCCGGCGTGTTACTTAGCAAACATCAGCGTTTTCAGGTCATTTATTGAGGAGCAGCTTCTTCTTCGTTAGTGCAAATTATAGGGCTTGAGTTTACCTTTCGGAATGTTAACAGTTTGTACGCAGGTTAATTTTAAATTGGGTAGTGCAGTGTGGTGAGCCTAAAGCCGTCTCCCCACACCCCTCTGTTCAGGTTGCTTGAAAAGGGACGGGCCGCCGCTCGACAGAACTTCATGCTTGGCGGCGGCAGGCATCAGAATTCTGGCTGCAAACGCGGGGGTTATAGGGGGCAGCGTGCAGCCATTGTCATTAAGTTAAGGGTTGGCAGTTTAGTAT
>JACQMZ010000060.1 GCA_016203345.1 Candidatus Woesearchaeota archaeon
CCTCGGAACAGCACAAAAAATCCTCAATGACCTCAAAGAACTAGACAAGAGACGACAAAACAAGAAAACCTTAACTTAACGACATTGAGCGTGCAGCCCCCTATGCACCACAAATGTATCGCAAATATCTGGTAGTTAAACTCCTACAGCTTAGTTTCGGACCATAAGAATTTTCGTAAGCCGCGATGGGTTCGAATGAAGGAATGTCTTGAGGTTAACTCCTCAGATAATATTAAATACATTCCTTGGTACTGCGTGAACATGAAAAGAGGTCTTGCATTGGCCATACTGCTCATTTTATCGCAAGTAGCATATGGCATAGGTCTTGTCAGATCAGAAACTCAACAGACTTCTTTATCCCCCGACCAATCCACCGCCATTCAAAGTATTGAGCAAGGCAATCTAGGTAGTGTTCAGGTTGGTCAGGCGCGGTTGACAACTCAGGACGGCATTTCTGGTGAAGTGTCAGGTACTGTTTCTCGTTCGTCTGATGGTGTGCGTGCCTCGCAGGCTTCTGTTTTGCGTACACCTCAAGGAACTGTTTCTGATGCGTCTGGTGTTCATTCGTCGCAGGATTCTCTTTTCTTTTTTTCTGCCAAAAATTTCAAGTCCTCTTTGTTGAGTGCGCGTGGTGTTTCTAATGGCGGTTGGTCTGGTGACACTTTTTCTGCTGATCGTGTTGATTTCATTTCCTCCAGTTCGCCTTTTCCTTTATCGTTTGACGACTCGAAGAAAGTTAGTTTCAAATTTTCAGGTAATTCTTTATCGTCCGCTTCATTTATGTTTCCAGCAAAAAAGTCTTATTTCATGAGAAATCCGTTCTCGTCTGGCAAGTTTGTAGACTTTGACACCTTCTCCGATTCGGATGGTGATGGTCTGTCTGACACGTTCGAACTCAACAATGGTTTGAACGCCCATTCTAAGGATTCTGACAACGACCAATTGTCTGATTTTGAGGAAGTGATGCAGTTTCCAACTGACCCTAAACTGTCTGATACCTACACGGCAGACGCGCTGGTGGATGATGCGTCTTTTGCCGCGTTGGTGAAGCGCGACGTGTCTGTTTTGGGTGATGTCGCGCGGCAGTTGTCGTTGTCTTCTGTGTTGCAGGATTCTGATGATGATGACATTTCTGACGTGAACGAGAACAGGTATAATTTGAATCCAAAGAATTTTGATTCTGATGGTGATGGTTTTACAGATGGGTTTGAGCTCGTGCGTGGCATGAATGCGCTTGTTCGCGAGCAGGTTCCGTCCCTGGCGTTGTCATCCGCGTGTTCTGATTGCGTGTTTCAGCTGTCAGGTGAAGACGGTTCGCAAATATCGATTGACTTGTCTGGTTTTGTGGGTGATGTTCCTGGGTCAAAAATATCGTACACAGTCTCGAAGGTGCAGATCTCTTTAGGCTCAAACGCGCCAAATACCGTCGGCGGATCGTCAGTGTTGAATCTCTCTATCAATGACACGTCTAAATCCGCGTCAGTCACGTTTGAGAAGACCGCGCACGGTGTGCGTGTCATTGCCACAAATGAGATTGGACAGACAACCACGTCTCGCTTTTCTGAGAAAGTGTTTGGCGACCCGCTGGACTTCACCATAAATGCAGGGGATGGCGTGTTGACTGCTGTTCTGCCAAGCCCTGGCAAGTACCAGTATCTCGTTATGCCATCGTCAGCGGATTTTTATGGTTTTCTTGTCGACGAGGAGCGGTCGTTTGCCCAGAGTTTTGAGGTTGAGCGTCCTGAAAGTTTGAAGCCGTACGATTTGTTTGTGGACAAGCAGGGTTTGCGCCAGTCTTTTGACTTATTTAAGCAGGCAGGGAATGAAAACAGTGGGTTTGTCTCTTTGGTTGACCATCAGGCGCAATTGCGCGGCGTTTTTTCGTACAATCGTTTGGGGTTCGAAATCGGGACTAATACGTGGAGGTCTGGGTCTAGGAATTTTGTGGAGCACGTGCGCTTGAATGGGTCTTTCCTGCCGGTTCTTGAGAGCGCGCATCAGTTGAATGTGTTTACGCTGTTGTTGGACAAGACGAATGTTTTTGCAGAGGTTTTTGGCCAGTTGCCACTGCCTGTGGAGCGTTCATTGTTGTACTTTGCTTATTTTGATAATGTTGGAGTGTATGAGATAGCGAGGAATGCAGAGTCAACGCGCTTGCGGCGGTGGGTATCGTCAGCGCCTCCTGTGCTCCGGCGGTTGGAGACAAATACGAAAACAGGTCGGTTGGATGTTTCTGATGGTGTAGTCCATCTAATACTCAAGGACACGCCTGTGCAATCGTTTATCTCCTCTCACGATCCTCAGCAAAGGTTGTTTTCTCAGGTGTTGACAAATTATCGCATTAGCACGTGTGACGCGTATCTTTCGTTTGAGGACGTGCTTAGGCCTGTGCAGGGGGTGTTGTCATGAGGGCGCAGGTGTCTGTGTTCATGCTGCTGGGCGTTCTCATGCTCGTCGGCCTGCTCACCGTTCTGGCGTACGTCGCGCTGATTGTGACTGGAACGATCGCTGACCCGTTTGTGGCTGCTGATGTCACGTCGTATTTTAACTCGTGTTTTGAACAGGCGCTGCAGTGTTCGCTGTACGAGAAGGGGTTGTCTCTTGAATTGAAAGAGCTTTCTGTGCTGGAACGCGAGGCGCAGGAAGTTGCTTTGTCTCAGTTTCCTGTGTGCGTGCAGAACATTTCGCGAGTTTTCAAGGGGCAGAACATCGCCTTGCAGAACGGTGAGCAAAAGGCGTCGTTGTTTTTTGCAGATATGGACACGAAACTGACGCTGGACAGTCCTGCTGTGGTGACGATTGGGAAAGCGACAAAGAAAATCTCTGGCTTGGTTGCTGAAAAGCCAGTGGCTTTCGCCAGGATGCTTGAGACTGCCCGTTCTCTAAATCCTGGTGTCGACAAGATCGCTCCAGACGATCACGTGATAGAAGATCTTGACGACCGGTACCGCGTGCAGTTTTTCGAAGCAGCAGGTGGTGACGTGGTTGTGTTGCGAGACACGCGCTCAAACATCACGTTCAGGAATCCGTATACGGTTGTTTTCAGAGAGTCTGCCGGAACCACTCAATAGATGCGTTGATGGCAAGCGTTAGCGTGTTGTTGACGTAGCTGTGTTTTCCCCGGGGAATGATCAACAGTTTCTTGCGAGCAGGTAATGCGTCGTAATAATTTTTTGCATTTTCAACAGAGACAACGTCGTCTGCATCTCCATGGAGAACAAGAGTGGGTTGTTTGATATTCTTTGCTGTTGCCAGTGCGTTGTACGTTGTTAGACTGCGATAGAACTGGAATTTGAGTTTGGCTGGCACGCTCCACTCCTGAGGAAAAGGAATCGCACCCGTTCGTTCCCAGATTTGTGGTGTGGTGTTGAATAGTGGAGGAAGTTCTTTGGCCGGGTCCCAGACTGTTGCTGATAGGACAAGACTGGCTATCGTGCTATCTTGTGCTGAAATAATGCATCCGACAACGCCGCCAAGACTGTGGCCAAATACGCCGATAGGGCCTACAGATGGATGCTTTTTGAGAAAGTCGATGATTATTTTCGCGTCTTCTACTTCTTGGTCAAGTGTCAGGTCTTTGATGTTGCCGTCGCTTGTGGCTGTTCCATTCGTGAAGTCAAATCCTGCCACAATGAAATCTGCATGCGTAAAAGCTTTTATGATATGCTGGTACCATGCCAGCGTATACCCTCCTGTGAGTCCGTGAAAGATAACAACTGTGGGGTGTTTTCCTGGTTTTGGCATCCAGAGTGTTCCTCTGATCGTGAGGCCTGCGCTGTTTACCAGTTCAATATTCTCTGTTTTCATCTGAATTCAATTGTTATGCGGTCTCCGTCTTTCCACACGTAATCGCTTAGTTGGTTGTTAGGTACGCCGTTTACTGTCATGGTTGTATGTGCTGGTTTTCCGTCGCACGTGTTGCAATGTTGTCCGAGACAGGTTGGAGTGAACGGCATCTGCAGGTAATCAAAGAGTTCTCCAATCCTGAGCTTTTCTGGTTCGAGGAGTTGTGTTCCTGTTGGATCTGTTTTGATGAGTGCGTGGTAGTGTAGCCTGTTGCGTTCTTTGTGCGTGTGTTGTTTGTTGAGGTCGCCTGCTTCGAGCGGCAGGTCAATGCGTTTCCCGCATGAGAAAATGTCGAGCTGGCTGTGGATGTGAAGTGCAAGCTGGCATCCATCTGGACCGCAGACGACAAACCCCTTGTCGCCTCCTTGTGAATAATAGTTGGACACTGAATACCCTCCGATGATGATCAGCGCGCCCAGCCCCGTGCCGGTCAAGAGCGGCGTCCACTGGAATTTTTTGCGCTTTTGAGGTCTGGCCAGCCAGATTCCTGCCCCTGCGATGAGAAGGCCAGAGATGATGCTGCCGACAAGCACGTACGTACTGCGAGGGTCGGTGACCGTGATGGCAAATGAGGGTTGGATGATTTCTGTTGCCTCTGTGTGGAAGACGAACTGCGCCACGTAATCGCCAGCATATGAGGGCGTCCACAAGAAGGTGTATGTTCCTGGTGGCGATTCTCTGGTGCCTGAATAAAAGAGTTCTTTATTCACGCTGGGATCGAGGATTTGTCCTTGAACGTCGAGGTTGGTCGTAGGTGTGTCTTGTTCGTCGCGCACCAACACCGACAGTTCTATTTCTTGTCCGACTCGCAAAGGAACACGGTTGAACGTGACGTCATACCCTTTGATGTGCAAATGGTCAGGACTTATCTGCTGAATTTCTTCCTCGTGCGCAGCCGCAAGCGTCGAAAGAACGAAGATGATGAAAACCGTAGTAAGTCTCACGCTCATTTTGTTTCACGAATTTTGCTGAATGAGGCGACGAAGTCGCCGAATTCGCAAAATTCGATAGTATTTAAAAACTTCTGCTCTATTGGCTTCTGCATGCGTAAAAAGTTCGTTTTTGTTGAGGGTGTGGCAACGGCTGATGCGGTGTTTGACGCGTTTGGGAAGGATGTGAATGAGTTGTTTTCAAACGCTGCGCTGGCTCTGACTGCCATAATGATTGATCCTGTGTCGTTGAGGGCTGTGAAAAGGAAGAAGATTGTGCTGGAAGAAAAGGATGTGCCGTCATTATTGTTTCGTTTTTTGGAGGAGTTGATTTTTCTGAAGGACACTGTGCTTTTCCTGCCGAAAACGTGTAAAGTGAACGTGGTAGAAAAAAAGAAAGTAAAGCTAGTTGCGGAGTGTGTGGGAGCAACCATTGATTACAAACGCCACAAGCTTGGGGTCGATGCGAAGGCCGTGACGTATCATAAATTCGACGTAATGCAGGAGAAGTCTGGTTGGAAGGCGCGTGTAGTGATTGATATTTAGATTGTCAGAAAGAACGTGTGGCTCGCTGATTGACTTTCGCCATCAGTTATGCTCGCGAGTGAAAGTCCTGTGGGTTAATTGCAGACAAGGCAGGGGTCGTAGGGGACGGCCTGAGTCCCTACGCTGCACATATCTTGCAGTGAAAAGTGTTATATACTTCCTATTGCGCGGCTTCTTCATGCACCTGAGCCGCGACGTGTTAAAGTCTTTGATTCTTAGTGATAATCTTCTCGCAAATTTTGCTGATCTGGATGCTCAGCTGACTGCAAACGGTGTTGATGTTCGTCTGGCTGCGATTGTGGAAATTCTTGAAGGTGGACGTCTGGGAGCGCAAAAGTCTGACAATCGTCCGCCGCTTCTCGGCAATGCGGTGGTGCTGGCAGGTTTTGAGAGCCGTTTGGATGGTTACGCTGTGAAGATGAAGCATGTTGTTGATCAGGCGACGGTGAAGCTGAAGCCGTTGCAGCCGTATCTTGTCGTGACGTGCGAGGAGTTGAACACGCCGTCGCATTTGATGACGCATATCGCGGCGCGAACTTCCTTGTTTCGTCTGGCGCAGTCAGGGTTGTTTTGCACGTTTGGTGAAGCTGGCTACAAGGGATTCTTGACGTTTATGTTGTTGCCGTTTGCCCAGAGCGAAATTGATCTTGGGGCGCGATTTGCGCAGTTGACTTTTTCTGAGCTGAAGGGCGCAGCGAACTATGCTGATCAGAAAGAGGCGAGTTATCAGGGCGGGAAGTTGTTTTGA
>JACQMZ010000063.1 GCA_016203345.1 Candidatus Woesearchaeota archaeon
CATTGGGCAGGTGTAACACATGACTACTCCAACAGAAGAAGACAAGAAATTCTCGCGCGCACTCATCGGGAAAACCGTCGTCACAAAAAGCGGCAAACGATTCGGCGAAGTCGGCGACATCATCTTTGAAGTCAAAAGCGGAGAACTCATCCACCTCGTGCTCAGCAACCCCACCAAATACGTTGAAAAATTCGAACTTGAAAAAAACAAAGAAAGCAAAATATTGATCCCGTACCATTCTGTGATCGCAGTGGGAGATTTCATGGTCGTGAGCGAAGAGGAGATTGTTTAACAGTATTTCCGAGTTCGCTGCGCTCACTCAGGAAATACTGGAGAAACTTTATAAATTGATTGCGAAGTACGCATGACATGGACGAATCCATCATCTGGACAGAAAAATACAGGCCAAAAACATTTGACGACGTCATCGGACAAGACCACATTGTCCAAAAACTCAAAAGCTTTGTCGAAAAGAAAAACCTCCCCCACCTCCTTTTTGCCGGACCGGCAGGCGTAGGAAAAAGCACGCTTGCCCTTGTCATCGCACGCACACTCTACGGCGACACGTGGAAAGAAAACTTCCTCGAACTCAACGCGTCAGACGAACGCGGCATAGACGTTGTCCGCATCAAAGTCAAAGACTTCGCACGCACGCGCGCCATAGGCACGGTGCCCTTCAAAATCATCTTCCTTGACGAATGCGACGCGCTCACACGAGAAGCGCAACAGGCGCTGCGGCGAACCATGGAAACCACAACAACCACGTGCAGGTTTATCCTCGCCTGCAACTATTCCAGCAAAATAATTGATCCCATCCAATCACGATGCGCAGTCTTCCGCTTCAAGCCTTTTGATGACGCCCAAAGACAAAAAATGCTGGACAACATCGCAGCAACAGAAAAACTCACCATAGAACCAGACGCCAAGACCGCACTTGTCAGCGTGTCAGAAGGAGATGGCAGACGACTTGCCAACCTCATACAAACCTGCGCCTCAGTCGCGCCAACAATCACGGCTTCCAACGTGTACGACCTTGCCAGCACACTCTCGCCCCACGAACTGCAAGCACTCATGCAATTGCTCGTCCAACAGAAATTTGTTGACGCACGCGCCAAACTCCACGAACTCCTCGTCCTCCACGGACTGTCAGGCACAGACTTCATAAAACAATTCTCCCAAGAAATCTGGAAACTCCCCATCAGCGAACGCGCCAAGGTAACACTCGTCGACAAAGCAGGAGACATCGAGTTCAGAATGGTTGAAGGATCAGACGAATTCCTACAGCTTGAAGCGCTCTTGGCACACGCGATTTATGTCATTGCGGACCAGAACTCTTCACGGTGATTTCCGTCTGGGCAAACTCTTCATAATCATACGTTGCCTCAATCGACACCACCTGCTCAAAATCAGACTTTGACGTGATCGGCTGAGTACATGTAATCAGCTTCGTGTCATCAAACAACGTCACAAAACCCTCTGCCTTCGTGCCAGAACTCTGCAAACCAGTGCATGTCAGCCCAGCAATGCGGCTGTCCACTATTACATACACACGATCCTCATTCTTCCGCTGGGTGCGGTCACACCTGCTCCTCTTCTCAAACACTTCTCCGGTCCCGCGCTGCTTCACATCAAACGAAAACCCAATCTTGTCCTTTGCGCGCGCAGACTCCTGAAAATTCTCGATCTGCACAGGAGCACCACTATTAAACACCTGCTTATTCTCATTAATGTTGCAAATGCCACCCTCAGGCGGATTCAATATATTACCCCGCACACACACTTTAGACACTGCCTTCGTCTGGTAAGTATAGCACACCTCTGCCCTCAAAGGAAACGTCGCACTTGCGCCCTGAATCGGCGCAAAATGATTCAAGCCAGAAAACTCAACTACAGCAGGAGGCGCAGGCAATACCGTCCCAGCAGGGTCCAGCCTTGACTCCAAAATATCATCATCAGCAGTCTTCACCACCTGCTCCTCAAGCTTGCTAAACTCCGCAGGATTTATACCTGTCAACCTCACCCTCACATCCTCTTTTTTGACAGCCGCCTCACCCTTATTGTCCACGCGAATCACCACATCAAACGGGTCACGACCGCCATCAAACACATCCTTCCTCAACGACTGAAAGTTAACCTGCAAACCTGTCGTGCCGCCAATAAACGGACTCTTCAGGTCCAATGCCTGGCCATCCTGCTCACCAGGAGTGCATGCGACCACCAAGAACAACACCAAACACACCACAATAGTTCTCACACGCATACGTCCAAGTGCCATAGATGCGTATATAAATTTTTCCCTTCAGATTTTCTGAGTTCGACGCATACGCGCCTCACTCAAGAAAATCTGGTTTTGACTACGAGAAGAACAGTGTCTATGACGCAGGAACAATATCAACCGATTTTAACAGCGTCTGACGATACCCATATTCCAGCTCGATAACCAACGGACTTACGAACGCCGCCGTACCAGTCAAGCCATCAACCTCACAGAACAACGTGCCTTGCCCTCCGGTTAATCTCAGATGACCGCCGTCAACCAAAGGATTGCACTTCAAATTCTTATTCTGCGTGTTGACCTTCAAAACTTTTACATAATCAATCTCGTCAAACTTCAACCCTTCACTAAACGGGCTGCACTTGTTCAACGCCGCAGGCTTGAACACTTCACCACCGCCCACGTTCTGCACGCGAATCCTAAACCTCGTCTTGCCCAACGCAGGATCCACTTCAACAACATTAACCGCCACAGGAGCACCCTGACCGCCACCCAAACTCACACTCGCAGGCGTACACACTTTCTGCTGAACAGTCGCAGAAAAAGGATTAGGATCAAGACACACGTTGGCGGACGCGACAGTCCTATAATTATAACACAATGTTGCCTGCAACCGCGCAGGATACCTGTCAATCCCCTTTGCTTTCAACAACTGCGGCCTGCCGGTAAATGACACCTGATCAATGCCGCCTTGGCTCGTGAACTGGTCACGCGGCTGAAGCTCAGGAATACGCTGACCATTCGTTGGAATCCCTGTAACAATAGACGGATCAAAACCAGAAATAAACACCAAATCACCCGGACCGCCCACGCGCGACGTGCCCCTGTTCTCAATCTCCAACACCATACTCAAAGACTCGGTATCAAAAATCCTATTCGGCGGCAGATTGGTCAAAAAAGACATCCGCATGCCCTCAGTCCCCACACGAAACTGGTCGGTGCCTGCAGTCTCCTTTTGCTGTTGAGCACCGGGAAGCTGAGCACAAGCTGCCAACAACAGCAAAGCAAGCAACACTCCTCTTTTTACGGCCATACAACAACCCATACGTGTATAGTTTATAATATTTTCTTAATCACGATATTCTTTGATTTCTGCTCCACATACCCATAATCCAGCTGAACCTCCAACAACCCCTCATACGTGCCGGATTCCAACGAAATCGCATCCGCATCAGACAAACGGCACGTCACAGACGAGTCTTCAGCCAGTTTCAACACATCCGGCTTACACGTCAACGGCTTCTCAGACAGTTTCGCATCAATCTTCACCACATTCAGCAAGTCCTGACCCTCTCCTGCACGACCGCCGCACAACTCAGAAAACCTCCCCTTGTCCACAACCACACCAGACCCCACGTTTTGCACACGCAACGTAATCACCGGCACAACAGCATTCTGATCACGCGTCGGACTCATGAGCGGCTTATCAATGCTCACCACAGCAACAGGACCACCCTGACCCCCAGACAAACCCTTCGCCTGAGGCGTACAAATCTCTCTTGTTTCGCGCCGCAAAGCGGTCTCTGGCTTGATGCAAATCACCTGAGTCACCTTTGTCGAATACTGATAACAAATATTCGCCGTAATCGTCGCAGGAAAATGCTCCTCCAACAACTCACCAGCCGTCGCCACCAGCACAAACCGCTTCCTCTCTCCAACTGGCGCAAATGGAGACTTCCCTTCCAACTTGAACGAATCAAACACTACCTGATCAACAGATATGACGTCTGTCGGCACACCAAACACGTACACACCCTCTGCATTGGACGCACCCTTATTCTCCACCTCTATAGCAATCTCAAACCGATTCTTCTCAAACACCTCTGCAGGCGGCGCGCCATCCACAAAATTCATCACCACGCCCTGAGTGCCTGTGTGAATCTCAGCAATCGGCAACTGCTTCACAGGAGAACGACCCAACTGAGTGACTTGCTGGCAGGAGAGCAACAAGAACAAAGCAAAGACGAATGCCACTGAAGACAACCATTTCCCGCTCATGGTTCTCTCTCAGCGGGCAGCACCTGCTGTATTTCTCCTTCCCGTTCGAACGCTTGTCTGGGTTCTTCCACAGTGAAGACTGTTTCTTGCTTCAATAAATACTTGTATGTTGTTGACACGCGGATGTTTCTCGTCGTGACTGCGGCTGGCCCGAGGAGTGTGTTGCCGTCCTCGACTTGTGTGTACGCGCGGAAGGTAACGAACGAGCCAAGTGGTTCTGTGCCACGTTGTCTAGGACTGATCAAGTACGCGTTGTGGATCTTGTCATCGCATAGTTTTGCCTCTTCTTTTACTTGCGGATCATCTCTGAGCTCAGTGCACGTCTTTTTTGCAGGTTCTCCAAGCGCCCGTCCACCAGCGAGTTGTGCAACTGTAAGGCCTTTTGGCATGAAAAGAAGCACGTTCGTGACTTCTGCCACTTCTCCTGCGCCTGCATTGTCGATCGTGACTGCTATCGTCGGACCAGGCTTGCCAGCGGCAAGTTCTATGCCGACTGGTTGGGTGCCGACAGCAATCCCCACACGGACAGGCCCTTTCGTTGTGGTTGCAACAGGAGACTTCACGTCAAACCCTTCGAGGGGATCGAGGTTGCGTCGTCGCATATCGCGCAGTTTGCCCTGCTCCATCAAGTACATAGGGAGGTAGCTTCTTGCCGTGAAGCCAAATGCCGCCCTTAAGCGGATCGTGTGCGAGCCTGGAACCAGCACAGGTTCTCCTGCTGCTGGTGGCTCTCCTGTGGTGCAGTCGATATCGTACGATTCTTCTCCTTCTACTGTCAGCATGCAAAACGTGTCCTGCCGTGGATCGTTCGCGCATCTGCTTAATATTTTTGCGGGTGCTGGTGGGTCGCTTCCTGTCTGGAACTCACATTCTGCCTTAATTTCTATGGGCTTGTCTAGCGCTGTTCCTTTGAGTGTAGTGAAGAACGCGGCTGGCGCAGTGGTGAAGAAACGCTCCTCAGACTTTTTCAGCGGTTGAAGAGAGACACCAAGATCACGCTTTGCCTCAGCATCAATCTGGCTTGCCGCGAAATCCCCAGACGCGATCGCGATCTGACGCTTAAACGCCTGCTCAAGATACTGAGGACCAGCCGCCGCCTTGGAAAAACCTTTTGCAATGCCTCCGGAAATTGCGGTTATAACACCTCCAAGAGGAGAGTCTGACGGAACAGGAGAGCCATACGCGTACGCGTAAAAACCAACTAGAAGAACAAAGGAAAACACGAGCACACCTGCTTTCGCGTCAACAACCAGCATAGCGATGGGTGCGACGAGTGCTATTATGGCCACGAGTCCTGATGGCGCGTTGAACATGAGAAGGAAAAACAATAACAGAAAGTATCCAACAAGCAACCCAACAGTGCGCATGAGCGCGAGCCCGACATCAGGCTTGTACATGGCGAGCACAGCAAAAAGAAGTCCGCCGCCGGCAATCATCGCAACAAACACACCTGTCAGTCCCATGTACACAAGGCCGCCAACCACTACTCCAACAGCGATGAACAACAAGAATATCATGGCGCTTTGTGTTTTGGGCTGAGGATGCTTTGCCTCCCACTCCTTCATCGCGTGATGACGCGCGGCCAAGCCTGCTCCCGCCACCCCTGGAATAAACGGGTCAAGAAATCCTGTCGGGTCAAGAAGTTCCAGCAGTTGAAGCAGCGCCGCCTTGCCCCACAAGAAATACGCGATGAGCGCAAGAACAACTTCGACAATCATCTCCACACCAGGAATGCGGCCAACAGTGTTATCAATAAGACCGTCACAAATAATGAGCGCAAAAAACCATTTGGGCCAGAAGCTTGCCCGCAAGAGCTTCGGCTTTTCTTCTTCAGGAACAGCAACCAATGCCTTTGCTCCCTCCTTTGTTCCCTTAATTTCACGCACACGATCTTGCATCCAGTGGACCGCTTGCGGACCGTACAGGACTATGAGAAAGAACACGATCACGAGCACTATGCCTGTGAAAATGTTATTGACGAACACGACTATCATGACAGCCGCCAACAGCTTCAACAACATCAGCGGATCAGCGGACTCTGCCTTGATGTTGAATTTCTGCTCAAATTTCTCGCCCAAAAACCGTTCCGCGAACAACAACCCAGCAATTGCGATAATCACCAGCCGCTGCACCAACGGATTCTCAACAAACAAGACTGCTAGCAACGAAACTATCAACACCAAAACAAACACCATAAATTCACCCTGCTTCGGCCGATGCTCTGAAAAAGAAGCTTCATGCGTGATGACGTTGGAGGGAAACGCAACCGGAGGCAGAGGCGGTCCACGCGACGGAGCCGTAAATTGAGCTACTTTCCCTTGCGCGAACGCCGCACCCTTCTCAACGGCGCGCTGGGCAGCGGCAGCGGCAAATTCTGTTCCCTTCTCAACAGCCTTTTCCCTGGCCTTTTCTGCAAATCCAGATGCTACCTTAGAAACTGCTTCGCCTACAGCCACTATTCCACCTCACTTGGCGTCAGCGCCACTGCAATCACTCCACAACCACTTGCAATGAAACAATATTCAAATCAGTAATCGGCGTGAGGGAAACAAAATTATTCCCGAGCTTCAACGCGTTCGTCACGTCCTTCTCAAACACCGCGGCATTCTGGTCGATCACAAACCGCTGACTGTTCAATACGACCTCTGCACGCTTTTTCGAACGATCTTCAGTAAACAACACCTTCAACTTCACGCGGCCGGCCTTTACGCCGCGATCAATCTGAAAAAACTGCAAAAACGGCTTTGCCTCCTTCAGCTTAGTCTTCACCACCAGTTGCTCCAAACGCACACTCCCTTGCGAGAGACTGAACGTCAACAAGTTCTTCCCTTCAGCAAAATCCTCAGGAAACAATTCCTGCTGGTTGATACTGCCGCAGTCGGGCGTACCCTTCAACACCTGCTTGTTGTTCAACAACACTACCAGTGTGCCCACACCCTTCTCGTCGCAAATCGCGAAAAACCTCAACGTGCCGCGCTCAACACCCTCTTTTTCTGCCTTAGTCAACGGCAGAATGTGCGTTGCCTCCAACTTCTCCGGCCGCACAACATCAGCAATAATTTTCACGTCACGAAACTCAAACAGCCGAGGCAAAAACCAGAACCCCACGCCAACAGCCTCAACATCCAACGTGTTCTGCTCCTTCAACACGTCATCCCTCAACGCGATCGGCGGCGGATTCGGCACATCAAGCGTGCCCTCGAACACGTCAACACCATTCAATCTTACCCGCAACAGGCCACGATACGTGGCAAGCGAGAACGTGAACAACACATTCTTCATTGCCTTAAGATCCTTAATCGGAAACGAGACAGACTTCTTCTGCTCCCCAATCCAGCCACGCTTCACCACAAACGGAGGAATCTCAAGCAAAACCTTAGCGGCAGAAGTCTCCTCCAACACCACATTCGGCACCGGATGCTCACGCTCCCTCTCAGCCAACGGACTCAAAAAGCCAACCTGCTCATCCAACAGCACAGACTTCTTCGACACATTCGACTCCACAAACTTTTCAGGAGCAAGAATCTTCTCCCGCTCTCCCGGAGGCAGGAAAATAATATAGAAAATGATGATCAACGTAATAATACCGACGAGCCCAGCAGCCTGACCTTTTCGTAACATGAATTCCTCTTTTCACCCATTCATGTGTTGCGGACTATATAAAGATTTTCTAACGCGTTTTCCGAGTTCAGCTCTTCCGGAGCCTCACTCAGGGAAACGCGGGTTTTAAAAGTGGAAAAGAAAACTACTCTTTTCATGCAACTCCTCACGTCTGCACCCAAACAAGGCGCGCTCAGGCTCCAAATCACTGCTCCAGACGACCTCTGGCTGTTGTCGCAGATCATTTCACCAGGCGACGCACTCAAGGCGCGAACTGAACGCAAAATCAAGCTTGGCGAGGAAAAAACAACAATTGTCCGCCGAACAATCACACTGGAAATACAAGTAGAAAAAGTAAGCTTCTCCCCACACGCGCTTCGCATCAGCGGAAAAATCCTTGAAGGCGCAGAAGACATCCCCACAGGAAGCTACCACACCCTCTCCCTCGAAGAAGGAACAGAATTCAGCCTCACGAAAAAAAATTGGCCCACCTACCAGCTCAAACGACTCAAAGACGCAGCCACAGAAAAATTACCGCCCACCCTCATAGTCGCATTTGACCGGGAAGAAGCATACTTTGCAGTCCTCAAAAGAACAGGACCAGAACTCCTCACCCACCTCCGAGGAAACGTCACGCGCAAACGCATACCCACCAAAGAACGCGAAAGCTTTTGGCAACAAGCCATCAAAGCCATCAAAGAATACGACACCCGCCTGAAACTCACCCACATCATCCTCGCCAGCCCATCCTTCTGGAAAGAAGAATTGCTCAAAGAATTGAAAGACAAAGAGTTACGACAAAAAATGATCCTTGTCTCCTGCGCGTCAGTAGACGAAAGCGCGCTCACCGAAGCAGTGTCATCACCAGACACCCAACGAGCACTCCAAGCAAGCAGAACCGCCGCAGAAATCGCGGCAGTAGATGCCTTGCTCACAGAGATACGAAAAAACTCCGGACTGGCAGCGTACGGCACAGCAGCAGTACAACAAGCCGCCAATGCAGGATCAGTCAAACAACTCCTCATTACCGACACCTTCATCGTCTCCAGCCAAGAAAAAGGCACCTATGCTGACATTGATTCCGTTCTGGGATTAGTTGACAAAAACAGCGGCGCCATCATCGTCGTGTGCGCAGACCACGCCGGCGGAAAAAAACTCAACGGGCTTGGAGGCATCGCTGCGATCCTGAGGTACGTACCTGTCTAGCTGTCCTGTGGGTACGAATTTTCCGAGTTCGCTCGCCTATGGCTCGCTCACACGGAAAATTCACTTTTTTTATGGCGAAGATTACTGCGGGAGCAATTAAACTACGTCAGGCCACCATAGTTTCTACGTCAAACTCAAATGTGAATTTTGCTGAATGAGCGCCGCAGGCGCGAATTCGCAAAATTCGTGCACACTCGAGAGTAGGGAAAAACAAAACATATTAATAGGAGTATTCCCCACCTCGCAGGTAGAACAGATTGTGTGAAAAGGGGACTAAACAATGATTGTCAAAGAAGAATTTTTGAGCAAACTCCGACGATATTTCTGCCTCAACCTCTACGAAGTAAAAATCTGGACAGCACTCCTCTCGCGCGGCGTCGCCACAGCAGGAGAATTATCTGACATTGCCAACGTCCCCCGCAGCAGAAGCTATGACGTTCTTGAAAGCCTTGAGCGCAAAGGCTTTGTCATCATGAAACTCGGCAAGCCGATCAAGTACATCGCAGTGCCGCCATCAGAAGTGCTTGAACGCGTCAAGAAAAACATGAAAGACGAAGCTGAAGAACGCATCAACCGGCTCGCAGAACTCAAAGACGGCGACGTGCTCGGAGAACTCAACCTGCTCCACGACCAAGGCATTGAACTTGTCGAACCATCAGACCTGTCAGGCAGCCTCCGCGGCAGACACAACCTCTATGGCCACCTCGAACTCACGATCAGAAACGCGGAGAAAAGCGTCACCATCATGACCACAGAACAAGGACTCCTCCGAAAAGTCGAAGGGCTCAAAAGCGTGTTTGAAAAACTCAAAAAACGCGGCGTCAGCATCAGAATAGCCGCCCCACTCACCAAAGACACCAAAGACGCATTCAAAGACATAGGCACAGTCGCAGACGTCAGGGCAACAGACGGCAAAGCACGATTCTGCATCGTAGACAGCAAAGAACTCATCTTCATGATCCTCGACGACCAGGAAGTCCACCCAACATACGACGTCGGCATCTGGGTCAACAGCCCCTTCTTCGCCAACGCCATGGACACACTCTTCGACTCAGCGTGGAAAAACATGCGCAGCATAAAACAGTAAGCGTAACACACTGCTCTTGTTCTTGAATTTTCCGAACTCACTCAGCTTCGCCTCGCTCGTTCAGGAAAATTCGGGGAAAAATCCGATAACTATAAATTAAGAGTATTCCAAAAGCACAACATGCCTGAATCTGTCGAAAACATTGCAGCCAATCTACACCCACTTGAACGCAAACTTCTCCCACACGTGGGCCAGAAAAGCAGTTTCGCAGACATTGTGAAAAAAAGCGGAATGCAAGAGGTCGAAGTCATGCGCGGCCTGCAATGGCTCCAAAACAAACAACTCATTCAAATCTACCAAGACCTGGAAGAACAGGCCATGCTCGGCGAACTTGGCCAAAAATACAGGCAAGAAAAACTTCCTGAACGCAAATTCCTCGACGCACTCGCCAAAGAAAAAACACTCCCTGTCTCAGCCATCGCCGCACGAGCACACCTTGACATCAACGAAACAAATACCGTCATGGGCAAGCTCAAAATGGCCAGCTTCATCACGATCAACAAAACAGACAAAGGCGTGACTGTGGCGCTTACAAAAGATGGAGAGAACTTTCTGCGCAAACCACTCCCTGCAGAACAATTACTTTCAAAAGAATTTCCTGTCCCTGTCGCCAGCCTGAACCACGAAGAAAAAGAAATTGTTCAAGCACTGCAAAAACGCAAAGACATCATCACCATAGACCTCGTCAAAAACATCAGCGCAAGCATACTCCCACTTGGAAAAAACGTTGCATCCAACAGCGCATTTGCCACAACATCCATGGATGCGCTTACCCCAAAGATTCTTCAAACAGGCGAATGGAAAAACAAAATATTCAGACGCTACGACACCACCATCAACGTGCCGAAAATATTCGCAGGCAAACACCAACACTACCGCAGGTTCCTGGACAGCATCCGCGAAAAATTCATCAGCCTCGGCTTCACTGAAATGACCGGACCCATCGTCGAAACAGACTTCTGGGACATGGACGCACTCTACATGCCGCAATTCCATTCCGCCCGCGACATCCATGATGCGTACTTTGTCAAAGAACCCAAACGAGGAGAGTTGGATGAACATTTTGTCAAAAAAGTAAAGCAAATGCATGAAGGAGGAGGTGCCGGCAGCACCGGATGGCAGTACGCGTTCAATGAAGGCATGACGCGACGCGTGCTGTTGCGAACACAAGCAACAGCGTGCTCCTCACGAATGCTGGCATCAAAAAACCTCAAAATACCTGGCAAATATTTCGGCATAGCCCGTTGCTTCCGCAAAGACGTCATCGACGCCACACACCTCGCGGACTTTCACCAAACCGAAGGCATCATCGTAGAAGAAGGCTTGACTTTACGACACCTGTTTGGACTTCTGCGGTTGTTTGCGAAAGAATTCGCAGGCACTGACGAAATAAAACTCGTACCAGGATACTTCCCCTTTACCGAACCAAGCGTCGAATTGTATGCGAAACATCCTGTGCTTGGTTGGGTGGAATTAGGAGGGGCAGGAATTTTCAGAAGCGAAGTCGTCGCGCCACTGCTCGGCAAAGACATCAGCGTCATCGCCTGGGGCATCGGCATCGACCGCATCGGCATGTTCAAACTCGGCCTGTCAGACGTACGAGACCTGTTCAGCCACGACCTGAACGTGCTCCGCAACGCAAAGGTGATCTAAATGCCAGTCATTACGTTCTCAAAAAAAGACTTTGACGAACTACTCGGAAAAAAATTAACGCCCAATGAACTGCGCGACCTGCTGGACTACGCCAAAGCAGAACTCGAACACGCAGAAGGCGACACGATCAGCGTCAAATACAACGACACCAACCAGCCGTATCTCTGGTGCCCGGAAGGCCTTGCACTGCTGTTACGAGGAATACTCGGAAAAGAAACAGGACTTCCTAAAATAAGCACAACAAAAACAGACAAAGCAATCCTCGTAGACAAAACCGTCAAAACTATCAGACCATACATTGCAGGCTTCATCGCCAAAGGACCACCCCTCACAGAGTACCTTCTCAAATTGTTCATACAATTGCAAGAAAAACTCGCAGACAGCTATGGCAGACACCGGGAATACGTGTCGCTTGGGCTCTACCCTGCTGACAAAATTACGTGGCCAGCCACGTACAAAGCAGTCAAGCCAGACACTGTCAAGTTCATGCCACTCGATGTTGACAAGGACATGACGCTCAACCAGATTCTTGAACACCACCCCAAAGGAAAAGAATACGGATGGATTCTTGCCAAACACAAACAACACCCCCTCCTCGTCGATGCAAAAGGAGCCATACTGAGTTATCCCCCAATCATCAACTCCCAAACAACAGGACGACTGACTGTTGGAGAGAAGACAATCCTTATCGAAGCAACAGGCACCAGCAAAACAAGCGTAGAATTATGCGCAGTCATTTTCGCATATGCGCTCGCTGCGCGTGGATACACCATACACGCACTCACCGTCAAAGACGAAAAACCACACCAGTGCCCCAACGTACAACCTGCAGAAAACCCCCTTGACGCCACACTAGTCGCCAAAAGACTAGGACTCGACCTCACCCAGAAAGACATTGAAAAACACCTCAAACGATTCAGGTACGGCTATGACGGCAAAAACGTTCAGGTTCCACCCTACCGGCAAGACATCATGCACGCATACGACATCATCGAAGACATCGGCATTGCCTACGGATACAACAACATCAAACCACTCGCCATACACACGCACACAAGGGGAGCAAGCCTGCCAGACGTGCCGCTCTTAAATGCGCTGCGCGACTTATGCGTGGGTCTCGGGTGCCAAGAAGTCTTCTCACAAATCCTCTCAAACCCAGAAGTGCTCTACAACAACATGAACGTGGCTCGAGAAGACTTTATAGAAATCGAAAACTACACGTCAGCAACCTACTCCTGCGTGCGCAGCTGGATACTCCCCATCCTGTTAAGCATGCTCGCACAAAACCGCAAAGCAGAAGCGCCCTACAAAGTGTTTGAAGAAGGACTTGTCACTGTACGAGACGGCAAAAACTACCACGACGAACACCACGTGGCTGTAACGCTCAGCCACGCAGAAGCAAACTTCACTCAAATCAAACAATTTGCAGAACATCTCATCAGACAAATCGGCAAAGAATACACTGCCAAAGAAGACAACCATCCCAGCTTCATCCCCGGCAGATGCGGTGCATTGTGGATTGGAAAACACAAAGTCGCATTTTTCGGAGAACTGCACCCTGCCGTGCTGGAGAAGTTCAACATAGACATGCCGACAGTAGGGCTTGAGTTAAACGTCAGCGTCTTGCAGTGAAAATTCCGAACGAATTTTGCGAACTCGTGCCTGCGGCACTCATTCAGCAAAATTCGGGTGAAATAAACATAAGGTTTTTAAACTATATCTCGTACTATATACTACAATATTTATAACTACAAAAATGGTGCACCTGTATCATGACATCACGCCAGGAACTGCTGAAAAACTCATCGCAGTCATTGAGATACCAAAAGGAAGCAAAGTCAAGTACGAAGTAGACAAGAAAACAGGCACGATCGCTGTTGACAGAATTCTCTCATGCGAAGCAGGCTATCCTGAGAACTACGGGTTTGTGCCACAAACACACTACGAAGACGGCGACCCACTTGACGTTGTCGTCGTGTCTGATCATGCGCTGGCACCCGGCACTATTGTAGAAGTTCGGCCCATTGGCGTCATGCACATGAACGACAATGGAGAAACAGACGACAAAATCATCTGCGTCATCGCAAGCGACCCAGCCTTCAAAACAACAAAAAACCTCACAGACCTTTCAGTCACACACGTGGAAGCCATCAAACACTTCTTCAGCACATACAAACAAAAAGAAGGCAAAAAAGTCGTGATTGACGGATTCGCTGGTGTGGACATCATCCCTCAAATGATTGAGAAAAGCATCAGAGAATACAAGGCGAAATGGGCTGAGGCATAAAATCATGAACGCATTACTCACAGCGCTTAATCATCATCCATCCTTTGCATGGCGAGAAGTTCTATGATCTCCTTGGTCGCGCATACTTTGAAATGGTTCTGGTTAGCGAGTGCATGATCGTTTGACCATATCGGGCATTGAAACTTTAAGCTTAATGCGACGAAATCAATATCATCCGGATCTGGTGTTATGGATCGCGCCGTCTCAAGGAAGGATCGATATTCAGCGAGCGGAATGAACTCGACCAACATTGCCATTTCCTTTCTCATTTGGTTGAAGTGTACAGGCGATAATTTCGCTTTTTTCATAAGTTCCGATTCGTGTTTCTTAATCTCTTCGAGTGCGAATTCTGGTGCGCAAAGACCTATATGTTGGTCGGAGAACACCACTCTGGCAACAGAAGATTGCCAAAAAAACGTCAGGAGCACATTTGTGTCCACAACGAGTTTCATATCAGTCCTTTTTTCTTCAGTTGTTCAAAACGACCCTTTCTGCCAGCATGCTGCAGCTTTACCGCCCAATCAGTTATGCCTCTCTCCATTTCCAGTTGTTTCAGCATTTTCTCCTTCCAGACGAGTTCTTCAGTCTTTTTCACAATACACTTGCGCACAAAACCAGACCAATTGATTTCGTCGAACTCATTCATTTGGTTTTTTACTGCATCAGGCACTGATAAAGTTATACTTACCATGATTTTCACCTCTACGTTGAAAAACGTAAATACGTTTTAATATTTAAATGTTTGGTGAGACTGTCCCGCACTGGACTGGACTGGACAAGTGCGGTCGTTCTGTTTTTAAGCTATCAGCGAACTTAATAAGAACATGCAACAACTTGCGTGCGTCATGCTTAAAGATTTCGAGCCACGCTTATACCAAGAGACCATCCTGAACACGTGCAGCATCAAAAACACGCTCGTTGTTTTGCCGACAGGAATGGGCAAGACGGCAGTAGCGATGATGCTGGCAGCCCAGCGGTTGTCCCTGTATCCTAACTCGAAAATTCTCTTCCTCGCACCCACCAAACCATTATGCGACCAGCACTATACTACTTTTCTCAAGCATCTGCACGTTCCGCCTGAAAAAATGGCGGTGTTTACAGGAGAAATCCCCCCAGACGAGCGAGCGGCACAATGGAACCAGCTCCAGTTCATCTTCAGCACGCCGCAAGGCCTTGAGAATGACGTGCTTGGCAGCAAAATCACACTCAAAAACGTCAGCCTGATCGTGTTCGACGAGGCACACCGAGCAGTTGGAGAATACGCATACGGCTGGCTCGCAAAGCAATACGTGAAGACAGCAAACTTCCCCCGCGTCCTCGCACTCACTGCAAGCCCAGGAAGCGAACTTGAAAAAATCACCGAAGTCTGCACCAACCTGTTCATCGAAGGAGTCGAAATCCGCACAGAAGACGACCCAGACGTTGCAGGATACGTGCAACCCATCACCATGCAATGGCTCAAAGTCAAGCTTCCCCCAGAATTCCTCGACATCAAAAAACAGTTGGACACGTGCGTGAAAAGCAAACTCAACGACATCAAGCAACTGGGACTTATCCAAACAACAGATTACGTGACCAAAAAGGACATTCTTGGACTCACCGCAGGACTGCAAAAACAAATGGCTGCAGGAGATCGGACATTTGAAGTCCTGCGCGGCATTTCACTCGCGGCAGAAGTCATGAAAGTACACCACGCCCTTGAACTCGTCGAAACACAAGGCATCGGATCACTGCAAAAGTATTTTGAAAAAATCGCAGGAGAAGCGCAACTTGGGAAATCGAAAGCAGTCAAAAACCTTGCCATTGACATTCATTTCAAATCAGCTGCCATTAAGACACGCACGCTCTATGAGAAAAAAATCGAACACCCAAAACTCGCCGAAGCCACACGAATAGTCAGCGAAGAACTCGCAAAAACCCCCCTTGCCAAAATCATTCTTTTCACACAATACAGAGACACCGGAGTCCTCCTCACGAACGAACTCAAAAAACTCCCTGGAGTTGTACCTGCTTTGTTTGTCGGACAAACCAAAAAAGGAACCACCGGCCTCTCGCAAAAGAAACAAAAAGAAATGATAGACCAATTCAGAGACGGACTTTACAACGTGCTCATAGCCACTTCAGTAGCAGAAGAAGGACTGGACATTCCCTGCGTCGACCTTGTCATGTTCTACGAACCCATCCCGTCAGCCATCAGGCACATCCAGCGCAGGGGACGTACAGGCAGGCAAGACAAAGGACGCGTCATCATCCTTGTCGCGCAAGGCACACGAGACGAGGCATACTCGTTCTCTGCCAAGAAAAAAGAACAAACAATGAAAACAGTCCTCACCAGCATCAGAAACGTCATACCTGAACAACCCACACTCACCGCCTACGCGCCGTCAGACAACAAGATACGAATGTTTGCAGACTTTCGCGAAAAAGGATCAGGCGTGCTCAAACTCCTTGTTGACAAAGGCGTAGAACTCAAGCTTGACATGCTTGCCAGCGCAGATTACGTACTATCGGCACGAGTCGGCGTTGAATTCAAAACAACAGGAGACTTTGTAGACTCGCTCATCGATGGAAGACTTCTTGCGCAACTCAAAGAAATCAAACGAAACTTCGAACGCCCACTCATCGTTGTTGAAGGCACACACGACATGTACACTATACGAAACATCCACCCAAACGCGCTCCGCGGCATGCTCGCCACGATCGCGGTTAGTTACGGCATTCCAATTCTTCAGACCAAAGATCCAGAAGATACTGCATCGCTCTTGCTCTCCATTGCGAAACGCGAACAAGAAGAAGGACCACGAGAATTCAGCTACCATGCAGACAAAAAACCAATGACGCTCAGAGAACAACAAGAATACCTCATTTCCTGCCTGCCAAATGTCGGGCCACAACTGGCCAAGGCGTTATTGAATCACTTCGGCACAATCAGCGTGATTCTCAACGCCACAGAAAAACAATTGCGCGGCGTTAACGGAGTAGGAGAAAAAATAGCAAAAGGAATACGAGAAGTTGTTGAACAACGCTATCAAAACTGAGTGCAACACCTTATCGAGCGTCTACTGAGTGACGGGCCGCTGCTAAAAACAGATGCGGAATCAAGCCTTCCCTGGAAGGTTCTACCAAAATGTTCTCTGCAGAACATTCTCAACCGGACATCGCTCTGAGCAGCCGGCAACGGATTCTGCAAAGAAGTACTCTGACTCGCAGTAAGCTGTGCGGTCCGGCAAGACACAGGCGCAATGCCCTTCGTCTCAGTCGTCTCAGATTTGTTTTTCAAATCAGGTTGATCTTTTACTACAGGCTGCTTTACAGGTGGAGAAGGCAATTTTTTAGTCAAATCTCCAGACACGGCCTTTACGCCTCCAGACCGAGCCAGTCGCACAAGAGACAACGCACGATCAAGATCTGCACGACCCTTGTTGAAATTCGTCTGCCTATTCGAGATTGAACGCGTGCCACCGAGAACAAAACTGTTCTTTGCACTTTCAGCAGCCGCAATCGCATCATCAATACGACGGTCCATCCCTGGCTGAACAGCCCTTTGCGCCTGCTTCAACGCGTACACTGCCTGCTTTAACTCACTCACGCCAGCGTTAATCGCAACCTGCGTCACCACACTCGCCGACGGCCCAAGAACCTCATACGCCAATAACAAATGATCCTCTGCCTCAGCCAAAGCCTCAGACAACGACAAGGTTACGAGACCAGACACAAGCCCGGTACTTGCAGAACCCCACATCAAAAACACGCCAACTACAGCTACAAGAAAAACCAAGACAGCTATAGGCCATTCACTGTTTTTTTGCATACGACACAAAAAATCCTGGCATTGAAAGATTTTGCGCAGTATTTGTACACGAAATACGTTTAGAATTTCAACTGGTGCAACCGCTCGACTCTCTTGTGCAATGGAGGGTGCGTGCTGAGCAGGCTCATGATTGCATTGCCGGAGAACGGATTTACTATAAATAGAGACGACGTTGCCGGCGAACCCACACGCATCGGATGATGACGCACGCCCATCTCTAATTTCTTCAGCGCAGACGCCAAGGGCTTGCCATCCTTGATAAGATGCGCACCAGACTCATCTGCCAAGTACTCCCGCGAACGGCTAATGGCCATCTGAATAAGCATAGCCATGATTGGCGTAATAATAGCCAAAACAAGCAAACCGATGGGGTTACGACCCCCATCATCACGACCGCCGCCGAAAAACGCAGCAAACTGCGCCATGTGCGCAAGATACGAAATCACACCAGCCATGGTCGCAGCAATCGTAACAACGAGAGTATCACGGTTTTTCACATGGGAAATCTCGTGAGCAAGCACGCCACGCAACTCATCATCAGACAACAACGACATAATGCCCTCAGTCGCCGCCACAGACGCATGCGAAGGCGAACGACCTGTCGCAAACGCATTCGGCGTATCAATAGGAATCACGTACACTTTCGGCTTAGGAATCCCTGCCTTGTGCGCAAGCTCCTCCACCATCTTATGAAGCTTATGATACTGAGATTTTTTTGCTTCCTGCGCACCATACATCGCGAGAGCAATCCTGTCAGAAAAAAAATACATGCCAAAATTCATCAAGCCCGCAAACACCAAAGCGACAGTCAACCCACCCCTGCCGCCTATCATGCCACCTACCCCCAACATCAGACCTGTAAGCAGACCTAACAGTGCGACGGTTTTAAGCTGGTTGAACATGATGTAATAATCACGGCAGGGGCTTAAATACTTTATGTACGAATTTTGCGAATTCGGACGCTACGCGTCCTCATTCAGCAAAATTCTGGTTCTGTGAAATTTTCAAAAAGTTAATCACTACGGGAGCATTTTTAAAACGACAATCAACCCAATGTAGCATGGGCATCCCTCTGTCTGCACTCCTTCAGCACTACAAGCGCCCAGAAATCCAAAACGCGCTCGTGGCAGGCGCAGACAACAAAGAAGTAGCAGTCAAGTTCGGAGACAAAGGATTTGGCAAGCGACCAGACACGCTCACCTACCCCAACGACGTCCTCAACTTTGCCAAAAAAGGAGCAACCAGCTTCCACGCCAGCGAAGAACACTGGACAAACCCACTTCAACTCCAGCCAGGAGTGCCAAAAAAAGAACTAGACAACCTCAGAAGCGGATGGGACCTCATACTCGACATCGACTGCACCATCCTTGACTATTCAAAAATCGCCGCAGACCTGCTCATTCAAGCACTTCAACACTACGACATAGACACGTTCGGCATCAAGTTCAGCGGCAACCACGGCTTCCACATCGGCGTGCCCCGAACGTCATTTCCTACACGCGTACATGGCATGGACACCAAAAACCTCTTCCCTGACGGCCCCAGAAGGATAGCAGCATTCCTCGGCGCAAAAATCAAACTCTTCCTTGCAGAAAAAATCCTTGAATACGAACCAATACACACGATCGCAAAGCGACTCAACAAACCAGTTGCGGAAATCGTGCAAAACAACCAGCTCAACCCGTACGCCATCCTTGCCATCGACACAGTCCTCATCAGCAGCAGACACCTCTACCGCATGGCATACTCCTTCAACGAAAAATCAGGCCTTGTCAGCACACCCATCAAGCCAAAAGACGTGCTCAACTTTGACAAAAAAACCGCACAATGGGACAGAATCGGCGAAGTGCGACCATTCCTGACCAGCTCAAAAAGCCAAGAAGCGGTGAAATTAATTACCGAAAGCTTTGACTACACCGCAGACACCAACCTCATCATGGAAGAAGAAAAAAAACACGCAGACATCGAAGACATCACCACGTCCATACCAGTCGAACACTTCCCGCCCTGCATAAAACTCCTCCTCCAAGGCATGCAAGACGGCAAAAAAAGGTCGCTCTTCGTCCTGACAAACTTCCTTTCCAGCGTCGGGTGGAACAAAGAACAAATCACCGCACTCGTGCAGGAATGGAACAAAAAAAACCCAGAACAACTCCGCGAAGTCCTCATCCAAGGACACTTACGGTATCACGATCCCCACCAGAAAAAAATGCCACCCAACTGCGCAAACCCCGCATACTACCCAAGCCTCAACATCTGCAAACCAGACAACCTCTGCAAGAAAATAAAAAACCCTGTGAATTACGCAATTGTGAAGTTCAAACAAAAGAATTTTGCGAATTCGGACGCTGCGCGCCCTCATTCAGCAAAATTCAAGCGAAAAAATGATGACGACAACTATAACGATGACTACGCATAATTACTCAGGCGAACATTATTAAACTTGACTTCTGCACACGCCATCCAGACAGAACGAGTCTCCTGCGCACACGTTCATTGACCGCTCATCGCACGACTCGCCAACACCTGCGCGCTCCTTGCACAACGAATTATGGCAGAGCAAGGGAGACGCGCACTGCAAGTCCTCGTGATTGCACCTGCCGCCTTTCTCAGTCTCAAGCAACACGCACATGCCAGACATGCACTGCAAAGGCTCCACGCACGCGCCAGGCAAATCACACGCGTCGCCAATGCCACCCAAGCCATAGACTGTCAAGAAAGACGGCACTTCGCCCTCGTAAATGATCACGTTGAACACAGCCACACTCGCAATGATCAACAAAATAGCGTACACGAACGTACGCGCCATGCTTTGCACAGGCTCATCCCGATTCATACCACTCCTACAAGTACAAGTAGTATAAAAATTCTAACAATGATGTCTGCAATCTACTATCAGATCCAAATCGCTGATGCGATGCGGAAGACGAGGACCCATCACTTCACACACTCGCGCGGCAACATAGCCACCACACAACGCCGCCGTGTGCAATTGACCTGTCATCAGCAATCCATAATAAAAGCCAGCACGCTGAGCATCACCTGCACCAGTCGTGTCACGCAAAGAGGTGCGCGCCGCAGGCACGTGCAGCACTGCATTCTTTGAAGCCACCAGTGTTCCCAGTGAGCCCACTGTCACAACAGCAAGCGCACACAGTCCTGCCATCTTCCGTGCTGCGTGCTTCACGTCGCTCTCGCCAGCAAAACTCAGAGCCTCATCCTCGTTGCCAAACACGACATCAACACATTCCTTCACAAGATCCTGATAAAAGTCACACTCGCTTGCAACCATCTTGCTATTTGCCAAGTCCAGCCCAACTCTCACCCCTACGTTTCGAGCAACACGCATCGCGTGCAGAGCTGAAGCACGCATACCACCCTGCAATTCGTACACAGACGTGTGAAAAACGCCAGCACGCTCAATTTCCTCCACTGGCACGTGCGCGATGTGATAATCCTGTGCGCACCCCAAATCAAACACCATGGTCCGCTGCGCGTCAGGCGTCACAAAACTAAACACTGTGCCAGTCACACCATCCCGCGACACCACCCTGTCCTTCACTCCTGCCCTCACCATCTCCTGCCTATACAAACAACCAGCACTGTCGTTTCCAGCAGCGCCACACGCCACCGTCTCCAAGCCAACCAGCGCAGCATTAGCCATGACATTTCCAACAGAACCGCCAGGCACCAGCACAGGCGGAACAGGCGATTCTTCCGCAAACTTTCGCGCAAACGCAACCCTTGCAGGATCATCACTCGCCTCGCCTTTACTCATTCCAAAACTTGTGATCACCTCATCAGACACCTGATACAAAGCGTCTACAAGAACATTTGACAACCCCACAAGATGAGACATGAATAGTGGATTTAGGTGAATGAATAAAAAGATTACTCTTAGCGGAATATTTTTAACGCTGATGACGCCTGTCCGCCGCATGAAACGCCGCAGATGGTGGACAAAAATATTGATCGCCCTCTTCCTTGCATTTCTGATGGCTGAGATAAGCACACGCACGTATTACTTGTGGATAGACGAGCCCTTTGCTGC
>JACQMZ010000064.1 GCA_016203345.1 Candidatus Woesearchaeota archaeon
CTCCGTCAGAGTCTGTGCAGATCGCTGCGGCGGGCGGAATGAACAATAATAGGACACTCAACGTACAAAGAATCAAGACCTCACTGTTGCATTTCAGAACCAGAGAATTTTGAAAAAATGAGCCGCAGGCGAATTTTTCAAAATTCTCGTTCATCTTTTTCGGTTTGTTCCATTTCGTCAAGTGGATTGTCAGAATGCCTTTGTTGTTTCTTGGTGAATGTGTAGACGAGGAAACCGACAGCGGCGAGGATGATGAGTCCGAGTACGATCCGTAGAGGGCTTCGTTGCGTTTGTTGCGCAGGGGCAGGCGGGGGTGTTTCAGCTGGTGGTGAGGTTACAGGTTCTGAAGGTGGCGCGGCAGGTGCGGTTGGAGGTGGTGTTGATTGCTCTGCTTCGGGCAGTTTGTCGCAAGCGCAGGTGTCCGAGCAGAGGCCTTGTTTGCGTTCTCCTTTGTCTTCATAGTAGCATGTGCGTCCGGGCGGGTCGCATTTTTCGCCGGCATCAAGTTCTCTGTTGCCGCATTTTTCTTCGGTTTTATTCTCTTGGGTTGTCTCGCTTGAAACTCCTGGTCCAACTGCCACGTCTTTGGCGGGCGTGCACATGCACGTTTTGGGATTGCATTCCAAAGACGTACCTATGAGTTGTCCAAGGTCTGCGCACTTGTCGCCTGCTGGAGGGTCGCAAAATTCTGATCCTTCCAGCACGTTGTTGCCGCAGTCTTTGTTCTTGTACGGAATGCACCCGCACGTTTGGGGATTGCATACCATCACGATTCTGAGGATTTTGCCTGCTTCAGTGCAGAGCCCTGCGTCCCGTCCTTTGGGATCGTCGCAGAGTTCAAAGCGTTCGCGGACGCCGTTGCCGCACACGTCTGCTTGTTTGTCCAGCACGCTTTGATCGATTTGCGCGACCGCGAGCGAAGACAAGAGAATCAGCAAGAGCAGTAAGCGTTTCATGGGCTGTTCTACTTGTGTGTGGTATATAATATTTTCTCAGGTGATGGCATAAATGCCTATGATTGCGGCAAGGACAACTGTGATTAACACGATCATGGCCGTGATAAATTCTGTATGTTCCTGGCGTTCGCGTTCGAGGAGATTGAGAAGTTTGCGTCTATTTTCTTCGTTGACGCGAACATGTTTTACAACCATGCATAGGAGTAGCGCTGTCTGTACCATCCGACCTCTTTCGTCCCTCTTCCGGTATTGCAGTTTAAAAGTTTTGTGTGACTCTAACATATAGTTCAGATGACGAAATTTACATTGTAACACTGCGCCACATTACGCTTGCAAAATGTATAACTGAAAGGAGTGTGTTATGCACTTGAAAGAGGGTTGAATGAGTAGTCTGGCAAGCAAAATTGTCAATTATGTTTCTGATGGTGGTCTGCTTGGCTTCGTGATGCGGGTGTTTCGTGGGAGATGAGCCGTCAAATTTGGAAAGGGTAGTGAAGAGGTCTGGACTCACGCATGGACAGCTGGAACGCGTCATCAAGCGCGTGAAACAGCCGCAAAGAATTTCCCTGCCTGTGGAAGTGGGCACATTTTCTCAAAAGTCAGTGACGTTTCTTATCGTCGGTGATCTTCACTTGAATGCCAAAGAGCCTGTGAAGAAGAGGAAAGCCAACCTGCTGTGTGATTTTAAGCGATTCCGCGAAGTATTGCATATCGGAAAAGAGGAAGGTGCGCAGTACGTGCTGCAAACTGGTGATGTCGTAGATGGTGAAAACATGAGGGCGGAGCAAAAGTATAGTTTAGTGGTGCAGGGATTGGACAATGTTGTGGAGTATGCCGCCAACGTATGGCCTGACTGTGGGCTACGCACGTTTTTCATTGGAGGAAATCATGATCAGACGTATATAAAGAGCATTGGCGCAGACGTGTGCAAGCATATTGCTGCCAAGCGTCCTGATCTGGTATATCTTGGAATGAATGAGGGTAACCTGCCCATGCAACCGCAATATATTGATCAGCGCATGAAAGGGAAAGAACTGCCGGCACAAGGACCCACTTGGATCAGGATACGTCATCCAGCAAAGGGCACGCCGAAAAGCCAGTCATATCAGCCGCAAGCTCATACTGAAAGTCTTTCATCTGATGTCAAGCCAAATATACTCATTATCGGACACTACCATAAAATGGATTACATGTTTTCACGAAACGTTCACGCATTTCAAGCTGGAACAATGGAAAGACAGTCTGACTGGATGCGCACAAAAGACATAGCGGCACAACTGGGTGCATGGCTTGTTACTGCGTTCTATAAAGAAGACGGCACCATTGACCTTCTGAGGGCGAGAAAGCTGTGTTATGAAGTGAACGGGGACGAACGCTGGGGATTTCTTGATGATCAGCGGGGGGTGTATGAAGGCAAATGACAAAAAAGACTGGCACAAAGACATCTTCCTCTGAGGATCAGCAAGAGAAGCTCCGCGAACAACTCGTGCGTGCGGCTGGCGAGCACCATATTGACCCAAGGCAACTCGAAGCGATTATTGAACATGAGCGTTACCACGCCGCGGCTCCATCTCTCGACTTGTCCAAACATGTCAAGAAAGGCAAGGTGACAATTGGCGCGCTTGACTCAACTCGCCTGAACAGCAGGTTTATGCGTCCGGATATTTACCGGTCATTGTATGAGCGCTTCAGGCAGTTCAAAGTATCCTATGTTTTGCATTGCGGTGACATGACGGATGGCTACCTGCGTTATCCAACGCACGTTGATGACATTATTTTTCAGAACTACGAAGAAATGCTTGAGCGGTTGTTTGATCCTGACGAGCCGTTTGGCTATCCATCTATTGGCGTGCCCACTTATTTTATTGGCGGGAATATTGATAAGAGTTTCATGAAAAGAAGAATGGAATCAGGCGAACGCACAAACGTGTGCGAAGATATTACTGATCGCCGCGAGGACTTGGTGTTTCTTGGCTGGAATGGCGCCACGATTAGAATCGCTCCAGAGACTACTGTGCGCCTGTCGCATCCCCTTCCCGGCCTCGGGTCAAAAAAACCGTATGCCATCTCATACCCGCTCCAGTTGCGCGTGGCGGCATTTGGCGCAGGACAAAAGCCAGACATTCTCATGTCAGGGTTCTTTCAGCAGAGGTATCACTTTACGTGGCGCGGCATAGAGGCACAGCTGATTCCGTCATGCATCAGCCAGACGCCGATCGAACTGGAACGCAATATTCCTGCTCCTGCCCTGGGCGGAGTCATCTTCGAAGTCTACTTCGACAAGCAAGGCGGGCTCAAGGAACTCGTGAGTATTGATTTGCCGTTTTATGGGTAGGCCTGATCACATTCCATTCAGGTCAGTCTTCGCATTCATTGCGTATGCTGTGCTTCGTCTGATGTCTTGTTCGCCGAGTACGCATTGTGTGACGCGTGAGAGTCCGATGCCGCAGCCTGCGTGAGGTATTGGCCGTTCTCTAACCGCAGTGAGATACCATTCAAAGTCTGATAGGCTTCCGCCGCGGGACAAGTGCAGCCTGTACATGGCAGAGTTTTTCAGCTTCTCAACCAGCAATTCAGGGTCTTCTTCTCGAACGGCGCTGCCGACTGCTTCTCCGCTGTATGGCATGAGGAGGTCTGCGCTTTGCACTATTGCAGGGTCTGTGCGGTCTCTTCTCATGTTGAAGAACTTGATGCATTCAGGATATTTCATGACAAATGTGGGTTTGCCAGTGTGTACGGTCAGCGCATGTTCATGTTCGTGTTTCAAATCATCGCCAAACTCTACCGTATAATCCATTTGGTGCAGAAGGTTGATTGCGTCGCGGTAAGTAATTCTCTCAAACGGTTGTTCAACCATTTGTTGTATTCTGTCGGTGTCCAACTGCACACGCTCGTCTTGCAGGACTGCAGTCATCATGCGCTTCACTGTTCCTTCGATGTGGTCAAGCAGTTGGGGGAGTCCGTCTCCATCGTATGCGAATTCAAACTCGATCAGGGGAAATTCTGTCAGGTGCCTGTTGTCCGCGTCTGGTTCTGCGCGAAAGCTGTGGATTTCGCAGCAGACGCGTTCGAGTTCTGGAATCTGCAGTTCAAGCGCGAGCTGTCCTGTTTGCGTGAGGAACCCGCGCTGACCAAAATAATCAATCTTGAACAGCGTGTCAATGTTTTCGCACGCGCCCGTGATGCCGACGATGTGCGGCACGGTGGGTATCCGCACAAAGTCGTGCTCTCGAAAATAGTCGTCTGCCCCTCTGCTGAGTGCGCTTTCAATCCGTGCAACGGTTGGCTTGTTCATCCTGGTCTCCCTCACGAGAGCTGTCGCTGGAAGAAAACAAATCCCCCTAGAGAAAGGTGGCCTGTGCAGTCTTTCAGTTGCTCAAGTGAGTAGGAGACTTTTTGCGAGTTCGCTCGCGCTCACTCAGCAAAAAGTCAGGAGTATTGGAAATTGTACACATTAAAATGAAATTGTCTTGAAGAAGCAAGTCCTCAGAATATTTTATTGTCATTCTGAGAATATTCAGATTTGTGCCGGAACATAAATAGTTTGTGCTGCACGAATGAGTAGTAAATTACTCAACTATTTGCGCAAGACCGTAAAAGTTGAGTTATTTAAAGATTATGGGAAACGTGTATGTTCATACGTCTCTGACAGTTTGTCCTGTCATTTCCAGATATCTTCGTCGTGTC
This sequence comes from Candidatus Woesearchaeota archaeon, assembly GCA_016203345.1. GTDB lineage: Archaea > Nanobdellota > Nanobdellia > Woesearchaeales > ARS49 > JACQIC01. The sequence goes on from JACQMZ010000064.1 coordinate 4,644, forward strand.
ACGTTTGCCGCTAGCCCGAATTTGAGTTCTGTGGGGGTTGGTGTTGCGGCTTCGTTGACGTCATAGCCCACGGTGCGAAACTCTTCAAGTATCTGCTCAAATTTTTGTTGTGGCAGGGTGTGCAGTCCTGCGCTTGTTCCGTTTGTAGTCGGCACGTAGTTTCTGAAGCGGAATCTGAACAGTTCTGGAGGAAATATGTGCCGCACAGACCGCACATCGCACGGCACGTCTTCGGTGAGGATTAAGCTCAGATTTATTTTTCTTCCTGTAGGATTTTTTTCGCGCCAGTAGTGGGCGCCTGCGCGAATCTCTTCAAAGCCTGCGACTCCCTTACCGGCAGTTTTTCTACGATATTCTTCTGATGTTGAAATCAACGATATTTGCAGTTGCACTGTGCGTTGGTAGTGTGACGCAAAATCCGCGATTTCCTTGAGTCTTTCGTGACAGTTGTGCGGGTAGACTGTGGAGATTTTGAAGGACTGGCTAAGCGTTGCAATTCTTTCCAAGCCCTCTCTCACGTGTGGGTTCAGCAACGGTTCGCCTGTTTTGGCTATGGTGACTTTGTGGGGCACGCGTGCAGTGTCAATTCCATGCTTTTGTGCGATGTCCAGCATAAGCGTGACTTGGTCAGCGATTTCCTGAGCGGTTAAATTGCGGACAAACCGTTCTGATCCAAGCTCGCAGAACGAACATGACATTGGACAGCCGACTTGTGTGGAGATGTCTACGATGTTTTTAGGTTTGGCATCCCCATAAAAATAGCCAACTTCTATAACTCCCCCAGGAACTATTCCAACAATTTCGATGACGCCATCGTGCTGGTTTCCGAATGCCGAAATATAGTCTGTTTTGACGCTAAGGTTGTGTTCCATTCGGCCCATACCACTTCTTGACAAGGTCTGCGTCGATGCCATCTCTTGCGGCGATTTTTTCAAGCGCTTCAGTCGCGAGCGCGTCATCATTGTGCACGAACCATCTGTCATAGACGTGTTCTGGGTCATCGAGGAATTTTGCGCGTGCGGCAGTTATGAGAGTCTCATCGTCTGCTTTCTTGTGTCATAAAGTGAAAGCGGATAGAAGGAGTTTATAAGTTTTGCGGCAAGAGAAATACTTATAGAGAGCTTTGAATAACCCGTTATATTGTGCGGATTCAAAGCGGTTCTATTGAGAACTTTGACAAATTTGATAGTTATTC
>JACQMZ010000002.1 GCA_016203345.1 Candidatus Woesearchaeota archaeon
GTATAGAAGTATATAAATTTATTCACCCGGTATTTCCGTGTGAGTAGCGCGAACTCGGAAATACCGAACAGCAAAACTATTATATAGAGAAACGCTCACATCTCTTGCGGTGATGTGCTATCCCTGACGATCCTTTGGTTTCGCGGTTTGTGGCTGAGTACTTCGCGTTGAAGTCTGCGCTTGCTGAAGATAAGCTTGATTCTGCGTCTGCTTCGTATAGGCGGTTGTTGTCGTTGTATGATGACATGAACAGGTCTGGGCTGGCGAGTGTGCAGAAGGAGATGGCGTATCAGCAGATTTTGAACGCTCATGAGGAGATTTCCCAGTTTAGGGCTGATCAGGGCAGGAATTCGACGAATTATGTTGCTATTGCAGTGGTGTTGATAATTGTGTCTACGGTTATTTTTGTGAATCCTAATCTTGTGGGTTTGGCTGTGTTGAATGCCAGGCAGACTGTTGATTTGAATGTTGCGTTTATTGAGTCCAGCAGGCATGCGTTGACGTTGAAGGCGCCTCCTGCGTCTGTGATGGTGAGTGGAAAGGTGACTGGTCATGGCCGCGCTCAGTTGTATGTTGTTGCAGGGAGTGAGAAGCGGTTGGTGTTTGATAATCAGCTTGTTCCTCTCGTAAATGGCACGTCTTTTTCAGATATTTGTTTGGACACGTGTCAGTTGTCAAATGTCGGCACTGATGAAATTCTGCTTGTTGCCGAGTTGACTGACACTATTTTGTCGGTTGATTCGTTGACGTATGATCCTGATACGAATCGTCCGCCTGAGTACAGCGCTCCGGGAAGGAATATTGTGGTGGATGGCACGACCACGCTGAATTTGCGGGATTATTTCTCAGATCCTGACAGCGATACGCTTGCGTTTGTTGCATTGCCTGTGGACGGGCTGGATACTCAGCTTATCGGCGCGATGCTGACGATTTCGCCGCGGGCTTCTGGCAATTACGATTTGCCTATTATCGCGTCTGATCCGCGTGACTCAACAAGAGTTATTCTTGGTATTCGGGCGACTGTAGGTTGAGGTTGATGGCAGGAATGTGGACTGGTAAGGAAACAGGTGCGGAGTATGTCAAACGAATAATAGTAAATCGCATTGATTAATGAACAAAAAGTCTGCGATTTACTATTCTAGCGAATCTCGCAAAAGTTCAATAAATAACGAGATTCGCTATAAGAACAGACTGGAGGAAGCGCGCCCAGAGGATCGGCCTGTGATACTTCTCGATACGACTGTATTTATCGACTTGTGAAGGATTTCGACAAGATTAAGGACGTGAAGGTCAAAAAACCATTTTGAGTTTTTATGCGTCAAGAACCACGACATTTCAAAAAGTCTTTAAACTGTCACGAACACTTGATCTTGAAAAGAGGGGAATTATGCGTGTTGTACTGCTCGTATTGTTGGTGGCGAGTGTTCCGTTTGTGCACGCAGACGAGTTGAAAATTTCGATGTTGTCTGGAAAGGATAGGGTGTTTGGCTTTACGAAGGGCACTGATACGCTGGTGTTGGAAGTTTTGGCGTCTATTGATAGGGATGTTGCGGTTACTCCTGAGCAGGTGTTGGTTGATGTGCAGGGTGCGAAGGTGTTTCCGTCGTCGTGTGTTCCTCAGGCCGGTCAGTTTTTGTGTTCGTATTCTGAGCCTGTTGTGGATAGGGTGAAGCCTGTTTCTTACAAGGTGTCGTTGAAGGATGATGGTGGTGCTGTTGTCAAGGAGATTGGCGACGTGTTGGTGGTGGACAATAAGGCGCCGTCTGTCACATTGTTTGTGTCGCCGGAAATTTCTAAGGGCGTTGGCCAGTTGCGGTTTGTTGTTGATGATGGGGTGGAGTGTTCTGGGCTAAAATCTGTGAAGGCGTTTGTGGAAGAGTCGCGGGAGGTGATTGCGGAGCGGACTTTTCCTGTGGAGACTTGTGTTACCGACGAGGTGTTGGCGTTTGAATTGAAGGCATCAAAGGGCAGGCTGAACGTGTGCGTGTCTGCGACAGATGCTTTGGGCCACGAGGGTGAGGGTTGTGTGCCGTTTGTGGTTGATAACGCTCCTCCTGCTGTTCGAACGGTGAGCGTGTATTCTAATCGCACTCCTCTATCAAGTATTGCTCCTGAAGGTGGTGTGTTTTCGTTGGGTGTCACGGTTGATGACGTGAGTGGTGTGAGTCCTTCTGGTGTTGTGGTGCGTGTGGACAAGTTGACAGGTTCAGCGGGTGATGTGCGCAGTGCTGATCGTGTGGTGGATTCTGTTTTTTTTGTGGACAATATTCGTGTGGCTGCTGGTTCAGTGTGTGCAGGAAAGGTGACTGTGAAGGACAGTGCAGGAAACAGTGCTGAGAAGGATTTTTCGTGCAAGTTGGGTGTTGACGCAGAGGGTCCTGATCCTGTCAGCATCACGACTGGCTTGAAGGGCGTGGATGGCGAGTTGTTGGTTGGTCCTGAGGGGGCAATTACTGCCACGATTCGCGAGAATGACGTTCTTGATCCTGCGAAAGTGTTCATGAATTTGTTGGGAGTGACTGGGGAGAGCCAGCGTCGTGCTGAAAAGTGCGAGAAGAAAGAGGGCCAGTTGTGGGAGTGCGTGTGGGGTCCGTTGACTGTGACAGGCAAGCCTGGTCCGAAGGTTGTGGAATTGCTGGACGTGTCGACAGATGGTCTGGGAAACAGGTTTCAGAGGGGGTTGAAGGCAGAGGTGGAAGTGACGGATTTGGTGGTGTCGATTTCTGACATTTTGCACGCGCCGAAGTTTGTGCCTGCGACTGAGGCAGTGACGTTTTCTTTTTTCGTGACGCCTGCTGAGATTCAGCCGCGTGTGGTATTAAACACAACGCCGTTCACTCTGTCTGGCGGGTTGCGCGAGGCAAACTGCGAAAAGGGCGCTGGCAAGTGGCAGTGTTCCTTGACTGTCACGAATCTGAAGCCGACGAAGGCGCCTGTTCCTGTGCAGTTTTTCTTGTCTGACGAGTCTGGAAACAATTTTGCGACAACGTATGCATTGGACGTGTTTGAGGTTGAAGTGGGTTCGGGGGATTTTTTTACTTTGGTTGGTCTTGGCTTGCAGCCTCCTTCAGGTGTTGACCGTCGGGCTGCAACACAGATTCCGTACCCTGTTGCTGTCCAGCCGTTTTTCCAGTCTAAGGATCCGCTCGTCAGTGTTGCTTCTGTTGCGGTCGTGTGTAACGAGACGAACTTGATCGTGCCAGCGCAAGTGTTGAGCCCGCAGAGCAAGCAGCCGTTGATTTTGCTGAAGTTTAACCCTGCCGTGTCTGACATCAACACGTCTGACTTCTTGAAAGTAAACTGCATTGTGAAAATTCTTGCGAAAAAAGACCGCACGATTTTTACCACGCCTGAAGTGAAGAATTTTACTGCAAAAGTTCCGTTGTACAATCTTCCACTTGGCTCCATTGACAAGACGATTCAGGCAAAAATAGATTCTGCTAATGTGTACAAGGAAAGTATTGAGGACAAGATTAAGCAGTACAAGAAAGTCAACCAGGTGTTGGGAGCTATGGCCGGGATTGGCACGACGATTGCGCAGGTGGATGCGGTGTGGAGTATTGTTACAGCAGCAATTTGGTTGGTTGCTTTTATCGCGAAGCAGACAGGGATACTCGCCGGCCTTGCTGTATCGATGTGGCAGAGTTCGTGCTGGGTATATGACATTTTTCACAGTTACACAATCATCCCGGGCGTTTGGGCGCCCGGATGGCCTATTCCATTAGGAAGTAATCCCTTGCCGAAAATGGCTGCGTTGATTAATTCGTGCCAGATGTGCCGTCATACAGGCGTGTACGATATTCAATTGAGCGGGATTGCTGGGGATCTGGTTGTGGACGTTGATGCAGCAAAGGGGGCCAAAACGACTGTGCAGAACTTGCAGCAGTATTTGTGGGAGCCGCACAAGAGTATTCATGTTGCGGCGTTGTGTTTGTGTCCTGCAGGCATCGAGTACAATTTGAGAAAGGAGCGTCAGATTGCGTGCATTTACAGGAATTGTTTGCGCGAGCACGCCAAGCTTGGATTGCCTATGGCGAATTGCGACCGTACATTGATAGAACAGAATTGCCTGTATGTTGATAGCGCAGGGTGGAAGATTGCAGGGAGTGGTGGCATGGTGCGGATTTTCGGCAGGCTTTCAATTCTCTTCTTGGAAAAAATTCCTGAGATGGCTCTTGGCGCAGTGTGGACTGGTTTGTGTTATCCTTTTCTTCCTCAACAAATAGTCATACGGGAGACTGCGTGTTTAAGTCCAGTAGGTACAGCGCCTCTGTTTGTAGGGTGTGCTGTGTTGTCCGTGCCGTCTATGCTTCAGGAAACCGAGTTTTTTTCCGGCAACCGTTTCAATTTCAACCAGTATGGTTCTACTCTTGAGGGGGATGATTATTGTGGGGATTAGGTTTGTTTGTGTGCTGGTGTTGTGCGCCGCGATGGTTGTTGCCCAGAACCCTGCAATCCCGACTCTGCCGTGGTACAATGTCGAGCCGTGGGAAGTGGAGGTCTGCCACAAGTGGGGTGGCCGTCAGGCGCCTGTGCAGGGCGTTGTTGAGCAGGGCTTGAACACGTTTGGAGACATGACGATGACTGTGCAGGGCAAGAGGGTGAAGACGTTTGCTGGCGAGTTTTTGTATGAAGTAGCGTACTATTTGGAGAGTTTTTCTGCAGTGACAAAATATCAGGTTGAGATGATTAATCCAAAACAGCAGACTGCAAAACTGATCGCTTCTGGCGAGCTTGGCCCGCAGTCTGGTGCTGCTGATTTTGTGTCAGAATATCTTAACGACACCTTTACTCACGTCCGCTTGACGCATGACCGTGGCGTGATTGTGTCGCCGATTATCGAGGTGAGGTGATGAAGAAACTCATCGTGGCATTTGGCTTTCATGTCTTATTCGCTGCATTGCTCGTGCTCGGAATCTTTCTCAGTGTCAACATTTTTTATGCTGGCGCGTGGCGGCTTGTTGAGAATCCTGTGTTGAAGGCACTGGCGCCTGCTCCTGAAACTATTTTTGAGCGGATGAGTGAAGTCAGTAGTTTGGAGCCAGACATTACACGGACGTATCTGTTGTTTGCGTTGGCGGCGGTGGTGTTGTTTGCTTCCATGACAGTAGCGTTCGTGTCGTATGCCCGCATGGTGCACGTGTTGTCTGCGTCGCGTGAGGGTTGGGTGAAAGCGTTGAAAACGTCAGCGATATTCGTGTCGTGCGTGTTGGCTCCTTTTTTCGCAAGTTTTTTTGTGGGAAAGGTCTGGCTGCCGGCTGTGGTGTTTGTGCTGTCCGTTATAGTTTCATTTTTTGCCACTCCGCTCGTGTTCATGCACGTGGCGTTGAGAGTTTCGTGGCAAAGGGTGGTACGGGCGTGGGTTAAGCAAATTCCAGTGCTTGCACTTGCTGGTTTTGGAATGCTGGTGGTTGCGGTATCTTTGGCGCAGTTGGCGAAGTCTGTATTTGTTGCGCTGGTGCCTGCAATGTTGGTGTTGGTCGTGAGTTTATACTGTCATGTGAGGGTGATTGAATGCGCGGCCAGGTAACGATGTACATTTTGATTGGAGTGCTTGCTCTTGCGTTTCTCGGCACGACGGTGTACGTGGTGAACAAGTTTTTCTTTGTTCCTCCTACTGTGGCTCAGCAGTTGCCTGATGTGGTTGCGTACGTGACTGATTGTCTTGTGCAGACGAGCAAAGACGCGTTGAAGTTGGTTGGCGCGCATGGCGGCTATATTGATTTGAAAAGGCGGAATGTGAGGCTGTCCGGCAAGAGCGTTGATTCCGACGCACTGGTCTTGGACGAGGGGCTTGCAGTGGCATACTGGTGGTATTTGCAGTCTTCCAACCAGTGCACTGATTGTAAGTTGAATTCTGCGCTGAAGCCAACTGAGGCATTGATTCGGAATGAATTGTCTTCATACACCCGGGATCGTTTCCGTGATTGTGTGGGTAATTTTGACCCGTTTGTGCGCCAAGGATACCATTTTTCGACAGGTAATGCCACTGTTGATGTTCAGTTTACAAAGGATGACGTGCGTGTCAAGCTCAACTGGCCGGTGACTGTGTCGCGTGCCGGTGCTGAGATTGTGTTGCGTGAGTTTGAGAGCGTGATTGACGTTCCATTGCAGCGTTTGTATGCTGTTGCAGACAACGTGTCTCTTGAGGAAAAGAATCGCGCGGTTTTGGAATACCTTTTGCTGCACATGATTGGCGTGTATTCAGACATTGCGCCTGACAAGCTTCCTCCGTTGTCAGGAATCACGAATGACCCGCGTATAATTTCGTGGAGCAAGAGTTTGGTTGAGCAACAAGTGAATGCATTGATTGCGAGCGCGGTTCCAACCATCGCGTATGGTCCGCCTTTGCCGGAGAAGAACAGGTCTTTTGAAGAAGCCGCGTTTGCCGCCCTGCGAGTGATCGGACAGGACACTCCTTTTGATGTTCGGTTTCACTATTTCGGCTGGCCTGTGTATTTTGATATCACTCCAACAATTGGCGATCGTCTTGTGCCTGATACAGTACGCACCACGTTTCCAATGAATGTGGCGCCGCCGTTCCAGTCGAACGTGTATGAATTCTTTTATGACTTGTCTGTGCCTGTGTTGGTTGAGATTTTTGACAAGAGCGCACTGAAAGGGGAAGGTTATTCTTTCTTTTTTGCTTTGGAGGCTAACATTCGCGGCAACAAGCCGTTAATTGACTTTCATTTCGGCGATGGCACGATTGGCCCGTTTACTGCGCCTGAAATCACTCCTGTGATAGACATTCCAAAGGTGAATGCGCAATTGTGCGAAAACGTGAGTGAGGCAGGCGACATGTTTGTGTGCCCGTTGAATAACAAGAATTTTTCTGATGTCGCTGATTGTCTTAAGCAATGCTCAACGACCACGATTGTCCCGCAGAACGTCACGTTTAACGAAACATTTTTCTGCGATCCTGAACAGCAAGTAAGTGGTACAGTTAAGCTTGTTGTGAATGATGCGCGCTCGAATTCTCCTGTGTCTGACGCATCGCTGACGTATGGATGTGGCAAGGTCGCGACGTGCTTGTTGCCAGCGAGCACTCCGCGTGGCGTGATTCGCACGAAGTTGCCGATTTGTTATAATGGTTTGATGCGTGTGGAAAAGTCAGGTTTTCAGCCATTCGTGGGATTGTACACCGCCGAAGTGGAGAAGCCTGACGTGTTGAATGTTTCTCTTGAGCCGTTGCGTACCGTGCAGGTGGTGGTGAAGCGGTACCAGACTGATGGGGAGACGTTGTCGAGTTCGCGCACGCTTTCGCCTGGTGAGCAGGCTGTGCTGATGCTGGACCGCGTTAAAGAGAAGCCGATCGAGGAGGAATTCCAGGCGCGTATTCAGATTGATGGCGCGAATGTGGGAAGTTTTGACTTGATTCCCGGCAAATACGAGGTTAAGGCGTTGCTCATTGACAAGGCAGGCTTTGTTTTGCCTGCAGAGTGCATGCAGATTTGTGAGAAGTATGATGATGATGGCAAGTGCAAAATTTACAAGCGTGTGCCGGAGAAGAGTCAGAAAGTGAGTCCTGCCATGTTGGGTGGTGTGGTGTTTAACAACAATACTGGATTTTTTGATGTGTCAGCGTACGATTTGGACAAGAGCGGGAAGAACTCGATTGAGTTCTATGTGGTGAAGACGCGGACGCCGACGTGCGTGGCGGTGGATGACTGCGTGTTGAAGTCCTGCATTGGTTTGGAGGAAATGGGCCGCACAGAAGAATACACGAAAAAGTTCAGGAAGCAGTTGGAGCCGCGAATGGCGTTGCGCTAAAAATCATTTGCGTCTATTTCAATGCTTGACAAATACGGTTGTAGTTCTGGCGGGATGCTTGCCGGTTCCGCTGCTTTCCACCGCTCGATTGGTCCTTGAAATTCTATTTTGCCAAACAATCACCGTGTGGCAAAGCACGCTTCCTTGTTGAGTTCTGCTTTGTAGAGCGCGCAATCGGTATTGCCCGTGGCAGCGAGACAGCTGTCGTGGAGCAGTGCGCGCTGGATGTTTTGACAGAGGGAAGTGTCTGCCAGCACGCGTGCGAGGGTTGCGTAGCACGAGTCCTTATCGGTTGTTGTGGTCAATTCTTCACATCCTATTCTGTCGCGCTTTCTGACGATTTCATCGATTTTCACGTCAGTTCCTGGTGTGAATTCTTCAAGTATGGGCGCTGGTGGTTTTCTTGATAGTGCAGGTTTGGCTGCTTCTTTTTTCGGCCGTTCTTCCACAGGAATCACAACTCCTACTTCTTCGAGCACGGGTGCTGGTGTGATCACGGCTGGCGCCGCTTTCGTGCCTGCAGGCAGGACTGTGATGTTGAGTTCTGTTTCTGCGCTTGTATCGTCGAAGTATGCGGTAGTGCGCAGTACGTATTTGCCGGGTTTCACTGTTGACGATACGGGAAACGTTTGCGGGTATTCTTGTGTTTTCGTCATGGTGACGCTGACGCGTTTCTGCCCGATGAGGGTGTTGCCAAGCACGAGTTCGTTGAGCAGGTCTACGTCTGCGTTGACGTTTTCTGGATTGATGAGCGTTGTCGTGAACGTGAGCACGTCTCCCGCAGCTATGTGAGTGTTTCCTGCCTGGCTTCTAATGTCAAGTACAGGTTCAGGTGCAGGCCAGAGGTAAAAGGCAACAATGATGCTGAATACTACAATGGCGACTCCTGCAAGGATGAAGAACGGGACGTGTACAGGGTATTGTCGTCTGAGGGCGGCGTCAATGTCTGCCGGGGAGAATTTCTGTGTGAGAAGATAATCGCGAATGGCTGTGCGCGTGTGTCCAAGCGCGCGTTGCTGGCGGATGAAGCTGTCTAGGTCCATGATGTGTTCGTAGCGTTGCACTTAAATAAATCTTTCCAAGAGAAGGAAAAGTTTTAAATATGAGGTATGCAATACCACATATATGAGTGAGGAACTCCTCAATCACAAGCATATTGAGCAAAATGGAGACATTATCGAAATGCATATTTGGAAAGTTCCAGGGAGCAATCATCACAAACACATCAAAGACAGGATTATTCCGTATGAATTCGTTGACGAATGGAAACTGGCCGAGGATTTTGCAGATGATGTTGACAAGATTAAGCGAGGTGTGATCAAATGAAAATCAGGAACATTAAAGTGACGATAAAGGAAACTAAAAACGCGTTGAAGGAATTTGCAACCGCCTTGGCAAACGCTCGTAAAGGTGAACGCATTGTCCCGCACGAAGAAATCTCATTCAAAAGCATAGATGCAGTGCGCAAGGTGCTTACGGAGAAAAGAATGCAATTGATGCACGTTATCAAGCAGCATTCGCCTGATTCAATTTATGAGCTTGCGAAGATCGTTAATCGTGATTTGAAAAGCGTAAACACTGATATGAGCATTTTGCTGGACCTCGGACTGGTATCAGTGGAAACACTGAGAGAAGAACGCAAAAGGACAAAACCACGGGTAGAATTTGACAAGCTAAACGTCGAAATAGCGATCTGAATTGTTCATTGCTTTCTCAATCAGTTCTGCTTCTTCTTGTGATAGCAGTCCTGCAAAGGCAGTAAGTGGTTTGCGTGTGAATTCTTCTTCAATCTCTGCGCGGTGTTTCCTGATACGCGCTCTCAACTGCTGGGCTTCTGTGCGGGTAAGTATCCCACAAAACTTAGCAGCAGCTCCTACTAGCGTGGTTTTTGTCATTTCTCACACCCCAACTTGTATCTTTAAGTTAGCTCGTGTTCTGAGCTGCAGGAGTGCTGCCTTCAGCGTTGGGAATTGTTCTGAAGATCTAATGGCGGGTTGGAGGACTGCGTCAATGAAGTACAGCATCTGATCGCTGGTCTGTACGATGCACTGATTGAGCGAGTCGCGAATCTGTTGCACGATCGGCTTGAGCGAGCCAGAGACGGCAGGTAAGAGAATGCTCAGTCCTTCTATGCTGTTCCTTGCCTGCGCGGCAAAATTCTCTGATTCAATGCACAGTCTCAGAAGTTTGATGACGTTTGCGATGATCTGGTCGTCAGTAATGCGTGGCATGGAGACAGGTGTACTTTGAAGGTTTAAAAGAATTGCGGCTGTAAGGTTTATAAGGCAGACCATTCGTCACTCGTGTTATGGATGACGCTCAGCGTTCCGAAACTATTGATTACTGCACGAACGCGTTCAAGTGTACGTCTGGTCTGTATGGGCATTTTTTCAGGCTTGCTTTTTCTGAGCCTCAAATTAAGGGATATTATGAAGCCGTGACTATTCAAGCGCGGTTTGCTTCTCATCCTGAAAATTCGGGCGTGAGGGATGCTGCGAGGCGAAAGGCATTGTATTTTTTCAGGTTGGCAGAGGCGCAGGCCTTTTTCCATTGGTTGGAGTCAGGACAGTACGTGTTTAACAAGGAGTGCGCTCGTGCCAAGGTGAATGGGTCGTCCCTCATTACGCTTGACAGGTATGTTTTGGACTTTTGGGAAAATTAGAGTGCCAGAACTTTGTCCCACGTTCTCATCCAAAGTGAAAGTTTTTGCATCTGACCGCGGAGTTGTTTGTTGACTGCCACGCTTTTTGGATGCTGGTTAACGTCTTCGTTTATGTCAGTGTACTTTGTCCCTAATTTGATGACTAACGCTCGAATTTTTGCCGTAAATGCGGGCGTTGGTTCTTCCATTTCTGCATATTCGTCAAGCAACTTGGTGTTTTCCTTTTCCAGGTCTTCAA
>JACQMZ010000065.1 GCA_016203345.1 Candidatus Woesearchaeota archaeon
GTGAGCGAAAGCGAACTCGGAAATACTGTTACGACAACAATTCCATTTCCCGCTCCAAATCGTCAATCGAGTACTCAGACTTGAATCCTTTATCGATAAGATAATGTTCCATATCCCACAAACTGATGCCTGCACGACGTGCTGCTTCCGACAGGGTACATCTCCCTTCTCTATACTGCCGAGCAGCTTTCTCTTTCAATTCTTCAGAATAGCCCTTACGGATCAACCCTCGAATAACCGTACTCCTGTCAGTGCCTTCTTCCTTCATCAGCCCGTCTATCTTGCGTAGCAGTTCAGGTTCCAAACGAATAGCAAGAACTTCACTCATTTTCCACCTCCAACCTGATTTTATCCCATACAGTATTTGAAAACCAGCCTACGGACTTCAACGTCCTTAATGCATTTTCCTATTTCATATAAATGTTTTGGGTCGTTAATGAAAAATGAGAATGTCTAAGTCCACTGGTCACTGGACATGTGCGTACGTCACTTCCTTAAGAAGTATGGTGCTAAAGATATCATGGATGTAGCATTATCTCCCTCCCTCGCTCGAATCTGCGGTGACATTACAGGAGATGGACATCTTCAACTTAAGGATTGGCGTGGATTGACTTCTTTCTACTCTAAGAATTTGACAGATATACGCGCTATGAATGACAGATTTCGATCCGTATTTTCAATATCCGGACGCGTATATGAAGACCGTCGATATGGAAGACTACGATACAAGATTTTTTTCATATCAAAACCAACTGCTGAATTCTTAGCGTCTCTATGCGTACCTGTTGGAAATAAAACAAATCAGCCATTCGATGTTCCTGCATGGATTTTACAGGGAGGAAACGATTTTTATCGCCAGTATTTAAGGGGGCTCTTCTCATCGGAAGGCTCGGTGTACTCCACACGAACTAACTCTTCAGTCTTGCGGTGGCGCATAGAAATTGAAATGTATAAATGGACTAAGTATCAGAAAGAGGCAGTCACTTATATGAATCAAATCAAAGGTATGCTACAAAAACTTCATATCCTGTGCTCTCCTGCAAGACTCGGACGCAAGAACAAAAGGAAGGATGGCACTTATTCCATTGCGGTAAAACTGGACATTGAACAGCATTCATTTAAGAAGTTCTACGATGAAGTAGGTTTTGACAGTGAGCGCAAAATGAACATTTTGAAATGTCACTTGTAGTTGCAAGAGCTATCTTTTTATATCAACCACCATTTTTGTTATCTGGGCAGAAATGCCTGCGGAGCGAAGTACGGGTAGGCAATATTCCTTCGGGAATAGGGCCTAGCCGTTTTGCGGAGGTATCCGAAAGGAACTCTAGGGCCAAGCGGCAAAGGCGGTCGGCTGCAACCCGGCTTATCATGGGTTCGAGTCCCATCCTCCGCTTTTATTTTCACAATTCTTATAAGCACGGTTCGAGTTTTTGCTGTCATGCGATGGGTATGGTTGGTGTTTGTTGTATTGATTGCGTGTTCTCGAGAGATTCCTCCAGTAGAACAACCGTTTGAAACTCCACAACTTCCTGAGCCAGTTACTCCTCCACAACCTCCTGCTCCCGCAACTGAACCTATAGCACCACCTGTGGAATCAGTCATTGTCGAACCCGCACCTGCTGTGCCGGTGCCCGTGCAGTCTGCCAAGCCTGAAGTCGGGCCAGCACCATCTGCCCTGGGCACGCGCACAATGAAAGCAGGCACTTTTGAAGGCAAGCACGTCTCAGGCAGTGCGCGTTTGATCAAGAAAACAGACGGCACCAGGGTATTGTCATTGGACGGGTTGTATGTTGAACCTGCGGCGAACCTGCACGTATATCTTGTGGAAAATGAGCCAAAAAACGGCATAGATCTTGGCACGCTTGTCTCAAAAAAAGGATCATACCAGTACGCTGTGCCATCTGACCTCAACTCAGCACTTATCACGCAAGCAGTAATATACAATCCGGACAAGGATCTTGTCTGGGGGAGCGCTACACTGACGTGACAGACGCCTATGCCCGCGCAGGGGTCAATCAACAACTCGGAGACGACGCCAGCAAAGTATTTTACGAAGCAGCAAAGCTCACATGGGACAACAGAAAAGCCAGATTGGGAGAAATTATAGTGCCCTTTGATGATTTTTCAGGGCTTCGCGTCATCAATGTTGGCAAGCTGCCGCCGGACACCGTCATGTGCATGGGATTTGACGGTGTGGGAACAAAAATCGAAATTGCCGAACGACTTGGAAAACATGACACTGTAGCGCATGACTTGTTTGCCATGGTGTGCGACGACGCCGTAGTTCGTGGAGGCGAGCCAGTGCTTGTCGGATCCATTCTCGATGTGAACTGCCTGACAGGACATCTGGACGCAGTCAAGCAGCTCGCCACAGGATACATCGAAGCCGCTCGCCAGGCACGAGTTGCAGTCATCAACGGAGAAGTCGCAGAACTTGGCGTCCGCGTGCACGGCTATGGCAACGGGGTTGCTTACAACTGGGGAGCAGGCGTTGTCTGGTTCGCGCGCAAAGACCGGCTACTGACAGGCCATGACATCCAACCAGGACAGCACATCGTCGCGTTTCGCGAACATGGCTTCAGGTCTAACGGATTATCTCTTGTTCGAAAAGTACTCAACGACACATACGGACGCGAATGGCACCACGCGACTACGTACGCAAGTCAAGTTCTCCACCCGTCTCAAATTTATAGCGCGGCAGTCACAGACATGCTTGGCGGCGTAATTGGTGAACCGCAAGCGTGCATCACTGGCATAGCCCACATTACTGGAGGGGGAATCCCAGGAAAGTTAGGGCGAACACTCAAGCCAACGCGGCACGGAGCACGCCTTCACACGCTTTTTGAGCCGCCACAAATCATGCAAATGACTCAAGACCTTGGACGCATTGACACCAAGGAAGCGTACCGTGCGTGGAACATGGGCAATGGAATGCTTGTCATCACACCAGAGCCAGAATCGGTCATTGCTGTCGCGACACGACACGGCATTGAAGCAAAAATTGCCGGCACAGTTACGGTCCGGCCAGGCATCACCCTCAATTCTTACGATGGACAGATCCTTCATTTGCTAGCTTGACAACAGTAGCGGACTTAGTACATCCTCTCAAGAGATTGTTTTTTAAACACTATACTCTTCACAAAATCTCGTGTGAGGGCGTAGCCCGAACTCGAGAGTTTGCATGCCACGCATAGCTGTTGTCAACAAAGAAAAATGCAACCCGCAAGGATGCGGAGGATACCTCTGCATTAGGGTGTGCCCTGTCAATCGCGAAGGACAGGACTGCATCGTCATCGACACAGACAAGAAAGTCAAAATAGACGAAACCCTTTGCACCGGCTGCGGCATCTGCCCCAACCGATGCCCGTTTGGCGCCATAGACATCATCAACCTGCCAGAAGCACTCGCCCACCCCATCCACCGATACGGACGCAACGGGTTCCACTTGTACAAGCTCCCCACGCCAGTTTTCGGACAAGTCGTTGGCATCCTTGGCAGAAACGGCATCGGCAAATCAACAGCACTCAAAATACTCGCAGGACAACTCAAGCCCAACCTCGGCGGAGACAAAGAATGCAGTTACGACGACCTGATCAAACAATTCAAGGGAACAGAAGCGCAACACTACTTTGAAAAACTCAAAACAGGAAAAATAAAAGTCTCGTACAAGCCGCAACAAGTCGATCTCATCCCGAAATCAGCACACGGCACCGTACTTGACCTTCTCAAAAAAGTAGACGAAAAAGGCACGATTCAGGACGTCATGCGCGTGCTTGACCTTGACCAAATAAAGAACAGCGATATCGCGTCAATCTCTGGAGGAGAACTTCAACGAGTTGCCATAGCGGCTTGCGCGCTCAAAAAATCAAACCTGTACGTTTTTGACGAGCCCACATCGTACCTTGACATCAAACAACGCATCAACGTCAGCACCTTCATCAAGAGCCTTGCTGCTCCTGACGTTGCCGTCATTGTTGTAGAACACGACCTCCTCATCTTGGATGCGATGTGCGACACGATACATCTCATGTACGGCAAAGAAGGCACGTACGGAGTTGTCAGCCTGCCCAAAGCCACACGCGTCGGCATCAACGACTACCTCGACGGGCACATCCGCGATGAAAACATGCGGTTCAGAGATCACACTCTTACTTTCATTGCGCGAGAACCACAACAAAAGATACTGAAAACACCAGTGCTCACGGAATGGACAGACGTGTGCAAACAATTAGACCATTTCACGCTCACCATTGCCAGCGGACGCCTGCACAAACAAGCAGCTTATGGCATCCTCGGCGAAAATGGCACAGGAAAAACAACATTTGTCAAAATGCTTGCCCGCATACTACCACCAGATGTTGGAGAAATTGACGCATCCGTCAAGGTAAGCTACAAGCCACAATACATCCAGACAGACTCGGAAGAGCTTGTTGCAACACTGCTTCAACACGCTCTGCAGCATTATGAAGTACAACTCATCAGGCCTCTTGGCATAAAAGATTTACTGCTCAAGCCACTGCACACTCTGTCAGGCGGCGAATTGCAACGCGTAGCCATCGCACACGCCCTCTCACAACCAGCAGACCTTTACCTGCTCGACGAGCCCAGCGCGTTCCTTGACGTTGAACAACGCATCACATGCGCCAAAGTCATCAAAGAAGTGGCCGCTGCCCGAGGAACAACAGTGCTCGTTGTGGATCATGACCTCATGTTCATTGACTACCTGTCAGACAACCTTATCGTGTTCACCGGCCAACCAGCAACAGACGGCAAAGCCACTGGTCCTTTCTCCATGGAGGAAGGCATGAACACGTTTCTCAAAGAATTAGGTATCACCGTCCGACGAGAAAAAGAAACACAACGACCACGCATCAACAAACTTGACAGCAGACTCGACAGGGAGCAAAAAGCACAAGGAAAACTATATTACACCTGAATCTTCTTGTCTGCCTGTGGAATATCATCCTTTTTTTCGCGAGCCGGCAACGAACTCCCACACTCCTTGCAATGAAACAACAAGCCAGGCACGCCGTACACGCTATGATACGCCTCCTCCTGAAAAATCAACGGCAGACCCATTACCAGTGAGTTGCACTTGGAATCGCAACGATACGCAACATACACCATTTTGCCCAGACCGTGCCCAGGCAACATGAAAATTCTGTCTGGAACGCTACACGTCTTTGGATCAAGGTATACCGGAAAGGGCAGTCCTGCGCGCAGAGTCTCAAACGACTCTACCTTGCGGCCAATCACTGACGCAAACGCCTTTGCCAAATTCTCATCCAAACAGCCAAGGTCCCACATGGCGAATTCCTCTGTCAGCAACTGCCACGCTGTCTTTTCCGTCATGACCCTGACTGAAGAGAGATGGTTTTAAACATTATGCTACACACAGACTTTCTACAAGAGCGCTTAGTGTGCGAGACTGCAACAACCTTTAGTTGTTGTGAAAATTAATGTTTGTCCTTGTTCTTGATGTGTTTGCAAACAACGTTTGCGGAGAAACAAAACATGAACCTCGAAACCATGACAACGGAAACACAACTGAAACAAATCAACACGGAGATAAAAAGCATCTACAAAGCGATGGTGCAACCTTTGAAGGTTGAGAAATATGATGCGCCAGTGCAAGGCGATGACCGCCTGGACGCCATGCCAACTTTCCTCAAGGCACCATTTACTGTGCTGAAGTTTGTCAACGACATCCTGCTGCCGCCACAGAAGACATATGCAGTAGGGGATGAAGCTCCCCTGACGAGCACGCCAACAGAAAACTCTGTTGCAATCCTGCCAGACAGACGCGTGAGCGGAGACCCTGCACAATTCCGCCAGCTGATGCTGCTGTTCCCGGAAGGAATCGGCGTGTGCAACGGCGGCGTCTATGGACAACGTCCTGCCAACCAGTACCACAAGGCCCAGACGTACATAGCTGTAGACCCAACCCTCAAGGACAAATTGTATTCCTGCATCCGGGAACGGGAACACCTGCTTGCAGAGCGACGCCAGCAGAGTCAGTGGTTGCCGTAAATTTTTTTACTTTTCTTTTTTCCTTCCACCACTCGCGTACTCACTCAAGAAGTGCTCAAAGGGCTCTTCGTCATCAACACGCCAAGTCCTGATAAGATACGTGTGATCCTTGACGTTAAGCACCAGTGCCGGATCAATTATTTTTGGCGGTTTTGGTTTTACTTTTACATCTAAAGTCAGCGAGTTTGCTGTTGGAATCCATAGGGCGCCACACTGAGGATTACCCGCATCGTGATCATCGAGCAAAAGTTCGCCTATAATTTGATTCCCATATGCCTGCTGCAACACGCGGTGGTACTCCTGCAATGCTTCACGCTGTGCTTGCCGGATGCCTGCGCCTATCGTTCCAGGCAACGTAGCATTCACATTGATTGTTTTCGTGTTGTAGTCTCGTCGCTGTACAATTTTGGCGAGAGTGGTTGTATGGCTGCCATCAAGCGGCACGTACGCGAACAGGGGAAGCGTAAGCTGCTTGACATCTCGCGCTTTTTCTTTCGTGTCAGGTGCGGTGTCATCACGCGCAACAAACGTTTTATCTTGTCGGGTCTCAATCCGAATGTATCTCTTAAGGTCGAAAAGTTCGCTGTCTAGTACAGGAAACGTCTGTGACAGTGCAGCAACCAGATACTCGTCAATAAATCTGTTCAACATTGCTGCACGGGCTTTCAAATATTTCGAAATGCTTTTTTCATCCATAAGGAGAGGAGTGTTCCGGTGGACACGATCAATCTTCTCAACAATCTGTTCCAATTCCTTCTCATTCGACCGACTCGAATGTTCTTCAAGTGTCTTTTCGAACTTCTCCATCACTGCAAGTGTTGTTGTCATGGTTTCCTCCATCAATTATTTTCTTTGTGTCTCACATCATATTGTGTTATCTCGCTGATATTCTTGGCACATACACTCCGCCACGTGTTGTTGCCATAGCAGGCACAGGTGGAGTGTATATCGGTGAACCCTTCTTCACCAACTCGTACCCGTAATCTCTCGCGAATTGGTCAATGATGTTTATTGCGGTGTTGACTGCCTCTTCCTTCATGCACAATCCGTCGCACAGCATGATCCGACGATAGCCGCAGTCCAACAGGAACGCCAGATCGCTAAAATCAGCACAGCTTGGCTCTGGCTCGTTCGTGACAGACAACAAAATTCTCGACGCCGCGATCGCTTCAGGGTCACGCTTTGCAATCGCACGCGTGGCGGCGATAATATGATGCGGTTTGGGCACTTCAACAAACAAGTCACCTCTTGCAGTCAACAGCGAAAGTCCTGGCGCTTTCTTGAACTCAGTTGAAGCGTATCGCACGCCCTTGCGCGACTCAATCTTCGCCACGATGTCCGCATCAGGACCAGTATACTGCTTGAACTGGTCAATGTCCTGCTGGCTCTCCACGTAGGATAGCATATACTTGTTCATGCCACACTCGCGCGCCTTCTTCACCAGATCAATCTCGTACTGCGGCAAACTTCCCTTAACCTTAAGGCTTGGATCACGAATGCACACGCTCTCGCCCGGATTAATCCTATACTTAGGACCCTCACCAAAAATCAAGTGCGTGCCATCCTTGATTTCAGTCAACAGCGCGCAGTCCGCGCCAGCCTTGAATAGCGTCACTGCAGGAAGCTTTACCTCAATCGGATGATTAACGACGAGCTCGCAACGGTCGTCGTTGGGCACGGCTTCCCGCACGCGCAACTGCCGCCCCTTGATGTCGAGGTATAAGGGTGTGCAGTGGGCAAGCCGGAACGCCTCGTCAAAAAATTCTTCCGGCGACTTGCCCATCGGAATAGCGCTGTTCATCCTAATCGCGGCAACCCGATCGTCCATGGCCGTGCGCTCAAAATGAGCAAACTCCGGCCACATCGTGACAATCAATTCAAGCGGCTGTTTCATGTTGACTTAGACCTCAGCACGCTCTTCATCGGCGACTTGGTCTTCTTGCTCAAGTGAGAGTTGTCAATAGTATTCGACAACGCCTTCATCACCGTCCCCACCTGGGCTTTGGTCTGGCGCTCAGACAACTCCTTGGTAAAGTAGTCGACCTTGTCTGTCTCTGCTGCCAAGATCCCAAAGATGACGTCACAGATGCGCCCTGGCTCGTTCAAGATCACGACTTTGTCATCTCCAAGATATTTCGTCCATTGTGCGTGCAACGTCTTATCGATACTCGACATGTGGTCAGCGTCGCTACCATCATACAATTTCCGCACGCAGTA